>JAGWGO010000088.1 GCA_028867395.1 Nitrososphaerota archaeon
ACAAAAAATACATCCGTTCCGCTGTTTGACATGATCATGGCTTCTTTTATTTTACGATTCATTCCACCGGTTACATCCATTTTTACATCTGAAACTATCGGTTTCTCATTAGTTATTTCATGAATTAGTTTTCCGGTTTTAATGTTAGAATATACCCCATCCACGTTTGTAACAAAAATTGCCATGCGAGGCTTGAGAATCTTTGTCAACATTCCCATTATTTTATCTCCAGATAGTATGTAGAACTTGTTTTTGCCAAACCACATGACATCACCATATGATACTGGGGTTAACCCTGACTTTGCAATGTCTGGAATCTCCTTAATTTTTTTCATTATGGGTTTATCACCAAGAATAAAATCCATTGGAGGCAGACAATAGGGAAAGAGATTCGAATGAAGAAATGCCTGAAGGACTATCTGATTTAATTCCACCATTGAGTTCTTGACTATTGCAACACCTTTGATGCTATATTTTGCAGGTTTTGTGTGCATGTCATATCTAACAGACCAATAGTGCCCAAAAGAACCACCTCCATGAACTACCACGCAAGATTCTTTCACCTTTCGTAGCTGAGTAGCAATTTGTTTGATAGCAGGTATATTCGGCGTTAGCGGTCTTTCCTTGTTTGTGATTATGGAACCTCCAAGTTTGATAAGAATCATGATTTTTTACAGTGATATAGTCGGTTTTAAAAAGTCTCTCTCTTCATTTGATAAGAGTGCTAGTTGCCGCTTGTCATTAGTAACTTAGTCCTTTAAAGTCTATTTTTGAAACAAAGCAATCGCTAATTTTTTTCAGATTATCAAGCGTATCTGATACATTGGATTCATCTACTAAAGAAATTATGCAACCCCCTCCACCGGCTCCAGTTATCTTGGCTCCATAAGACGTTTTAGAGGCTTCTTTTACCAACTGGTCAAGCTTGTCTGTTGAGACATTTATTTTTTCAAGCATTTGTTGATTCTGTCTCATTAGCAAGCCAAGATTTTTTAGATTGGTTTCTTTGATTGAAGATAAAGCATTCTCTACTAGTTTGCTTTCCTGTTCACACATTTGAGCGAACAACCTTTCATTGTTGTTTTTGAATTCCCTTACTTTTAAGACCAATTCTCTTGTACTATGGATCTGTTTTGAATTTGCTATTATCAAGCTCAAATTATTTCTTGATTCGATCCTCTCTATTCCATCTTTGCTGTATGCTATCATACCACCATATGTTGATATGGATGAGTCTGCACCAGAAACATCTTCAAATATTATTCGTTCTGATTCAATAGATTTTTTTAAAATCTCTTCTTTTGATTTTTTTTCAAATAGGCCTGTGACAGATGCCGTTGTTGCCACACATGCAGCAGAAGATGAACCTAGGCCTATTCCAGCTGGAATCTCGGATTCGAGGTATATCTCTATACCTCTCTTTTCATCATGGTCTTTGAGAGTTTCCTTTGCTATATGTAAAAACGGTTTCATGATTTTACTTGGTATCGAGTCCAGATTGGTCGATATATCGAGGTCAAGTTCTACATTTCCTATCTCTGACCTAACACGTATTTTTCTCTCATCAATGAATTGAGATGTGGCAGTAATTCTCTTGTCAATGGCACAAAGTATAGCTTTGACTCCATATACCACAAAATGTTCTCCAAAAAGAATGACTTTGCCTGGGGCAGATGCTACAGATTTCATGAAAAAATAATCGATGCATATCCTACCACTGAGCTTTTATCGCCTGTAATATCTCCGCTGGTAGCATACTTTGCTAATACGCCCTTTGTAGCGCCCATCTCCTTACAGGCTATTATGGTAGAAGCTATCGCTCCATATCCACAAGCACTTACTTGATTTTCCTGCAAAATTCTATAGAATCCATCTATATCCATTTTCAATATTGGTTCAATCAAAGACTTGTCTTGTTTGTATGCGTACTCGTTTTTTTCATAATGAGTAAAATCTGATGAACCTATTATCACAGTACTTTTATTTTTTGAAATTTTTGCAATTGCCATACCGAGTTCCTTTGCTGATTTGTAACTTTGGTCTATCAAAATTATGGGAAGTATCTTAAATCTATGAGAATAGATTTCTTGCAGCATTGGTAATTGCACCTCTAGGCTATGGTCTCTTGTATGTGATAAAAAATCTAATTCTACGATATTTGCTGTTTTATGGATCTCAAGAGCCGCACTGGTGTCAACCTCAATTTCTCCAAGCGGAGTTTGCCATACTCCTTCCTTCATTGCTGCTATGTTGCAACCTATGCCCCAATGATTTGGTCCTACGATTATGACCAGATCTGGTTTTAGTGAGGATATTGCATAGTATGAATTTGCTGCAACCGGTCCAGAATACATGTATCCTGCATGGGGGCAGATGATGCCAATTATTCTTTCATTGTTCGAAGTGGGAAATAATTTTCCAGGACCCAACTTATGCAGGAAGCAATCCATGATGGATGATTTTAATTCTTGTTGTGTTTTTGGATAGAACATTCCAGCCACAGCTGGTGTTCTTATCTGCATTGTGTTATTTCCTCTGGCTTCTCATTCTAAGAGGAGGCATTCGTTCAGTTTCTTCTTCCAATTCTTCTTCAGTTATTTTAGTTTCAAAATCATCAATCTCATATTTCATTGATTCGTCATCTTTGAGACTTCCTTTTTGGAGCAATATCTCTCTGGCAATTAGCCAATAGATCGCCGCAAGAGACTTTCTGCCTCTGTTATTTGCTGGAATAACTAGATCAACTTTAGATGTGACATTGTCCGTATTTGAAATAGCTATAACTGGTATTCCAGCATTTGTAGCTTCTAGTACGGCCTGTTCATCTACTTGTGGATCTGATGCGACAACAAGCTCTGGTTCTATATAATATGGCAAAAGTGGATTGGTAAGAGTGCCAGGCATAAATCTCCCAAGCATGGGAGTAGCACCGGTAATCTCACAGAATTTTTCAATTGGTGTGCTTGCATATTCCCTGCCTGAACAAATGAGCACCTTGGAAATTGAGGCTCTGTTGATAAATTTGGCTGCCGTCTGAATACGAGATAATGTCTTTTTACTATCTATAATGTAGAGACCTTCATTCGTTGCCTTTGTAATGAATGGTATCATAAATTTAGTCTTCACTTGGGTCCCAACCCTAATACCTGTGGACAGGACATACTTTTCCATGTGTTCTGCATCTTCTTGTTTAGTCATGGTGTTTTCTTAAATCTCTGCCATTCCACGTATTAAATCATGCTCTGATATACGTATCAACTCATTTAGCTTGGCTACTCTTTCTCCCCCCACTACTCCCACTTTGAGCATTTTGGATTTGGTAGCTATTCCTATGTGTGAAATCTGAGAATCAGAAGATTCACCAGATCTGTGCGAAGTGACTAATCTGATGTTATTTTTGGAAGCCTCTTTTGCAAATTCAAAAGCATCATAAAGACTTCCTGCTTGATTAACTTTTAAAATTGCTGCATTACATGCCTTTTTCTTTACAGCTTTCTTTAAAATTCCAGCATTTGTTACCAACAAGTCATCTCCTGTTATGAGTATCTTTGGAAACCTTTTTGTCAAGACGGCCATGTCATCAAAGGATTCTTCATGAACCGCGTCTTCAGCGTATACCAGTTTGTATTTCTTTATAATGTCTGAAGCAAACTCAATTTGATCCTCAGGAGTATTTTCAAAACCCGCTCTATTATAGACATATTTCTTTTTCTTTTCATTCCACTGAGTGGTCGAGGCAAAATCAACCCCTAATGAAACCTCTTTTCCCAACGTGAATCCTAATTGCTCACATGCTTTGGCAGAAATTTCCAAAGCTTGTTCGTTGTCAAGTTTTGGCGCCCAGCCTCCCTCGTCTCCTCTACCATTTGTAAACTCTGGATCTCTTTTTGCAAGCAGCTTTCCAAGTTCTTTATGTACAGCAAAATTAGTTTCAATTGCATCTCTTATGGTTTTGGAACCGGTGGCGCAAATCAAAATTTCTTGAATATCTGGAGTTCCTGGACCAGCATGAGCCCCCCCACCCAATATGTTGCCAAGTGGAAAAGGAAATTTCAGATCAGAGTCTTTAGTTAATATCTTGAATAGTGAAACGCCTTCTGATTTTGCCGCACAATCCATCGAAGCTATTGTCAGAGCAAACGCTACCGATCCTCCAATTTTTGAGTAATCTGTGGTTGAATCTATTTCTCGTAATGTTTCATGAACAGTTTTGAGGTCAGCAGGATCTAAACCTAAAAATTTTTTCTCATTTAACTTTAGAATCTTAAGACTTTTTTCAGGACTATTATCGGGGAAGCTTACAGCTTCATACTTTCCCACACTAGCACCTGAAGGGGCACATACTCTTCCAAGATGTTTGTTGTCCACTATGACATCCACCTCAATTGTTTTACTACCTCTGCTATTGTATAGTACTCTTCCAATCACTGAGGTAATCCGTGCCATTTCCCTATTCTAGCTCGGATTGAACTTCTTGCTCCCTTCTCCTAATTGCTTCGTAAAACGGAATAACTTGATGAATTGTTTCTACTGATGTTAACATCATTGCTCTACAACAATATCGATTTAATCCAAAAGAACTAAGAACTTTTGCTGGATCCTCTCCACCTTTTACGCGTGTTTGATATTCCTTGAATTTGTCTGCAATTAAATTTCCACAAGTAAAACATCTAACAGGAATCAGCACGTTTCAAAAAGTAATCAAGGCTTATAAAAACCATACATGGGTATTGCAACTGCGGGAGTCGCCCAGCCTGGTCAAAGGCGCTAGCTTGAGGGGCTAGTATCTTAGGATTTCGAGGGTTCAAATCCCTTCTCCCGCACTGATAGTTATTTAGGTAAAATCATTTTCAATAAGATGCATTTACTTATCTTCATCTGTTATTATTACCGATCGGCTGAAATTTGGTAAAGCCCTTATTTGACATAAATTTTTGGAAAGGTGTGGAAATTACTGTTAAGCAGATGATGCAAATTGAAGAGAATGGACACCAGATGGGATTTCTCCGAAAATTAATGATGGAAAACGCAGGGGCAGCAACCGCTAAATTCCTTCTTGAAAAATACTCAGATTTGGATAAGAAAAAAATAGTTGTATTTGCAGGCCTAGGAAACAATGGAGGAGATGCCTTTGTAGTTGCTAGGCATCTGGCGGGTTTTGGATGTAATCCAACTGTTGTTTTACTTGGCAGCCCAAATAAAATAAAAACTGAAGAAGCCACCTCTAACTGGAAAATTTTAGAACGAATGGATTCAGTAAATATTATTCTCACAACCGATCCAAGTCATGTTGACCTTGATTCAGACATTATAGTTGATGGAATTTTAGGAACTGGAGTCTCAGGCAAGATACGTGAACCGTACTCTTCAGCAATAGATGTGATAAACAGATCGAGATCTTTCAAGCTTGCAGTGGATATACCTTCAGGCCTAGACCCTGACTCGGGTAAAGCGGTTGACAAATGCGTAAAGGCAGATGTAACAATTACATATCATAAAATGAAGAGTGGGATGCCAAAAAACCTAGCCATGTGTGGCAAGATATTGGTTGAAAAAATAGGGATTCCTCCAGAGGCTGAAAAGGGAGTGTTATGAAAGTACATCAACTTGAAGTTGGAAATATGAAAAATTTTACGTACGTGCTTGAAGATGAACAGACAAGTGATGCAGTGATCGTAGACCCATCATGGGATCTTGATTTGGTATTAGATATAATTGAAAAAAACGGTCTACAAGTTAAATACATCATTAATACTCATCATCACTTTGATCATACTATAGGAAACGATGCTCTGGCAAAGAAAACGGGAGCCAAGATCCTACAACACAAAGATTCAACTCTGAAAAAGGATGCAACGGTGTCAGAAGGGGATAAAATTAGATTTGGAAATTCAGAACTGACTGTGGTTCATACACCAGGACATTCGAAAGATAGTATGTGTCTTGTTGGAGACAGCAAAATCTTTTCAGGAGATACATTATTCGTTGGAAACTGTGGAAGAGTAGATCTTCCGGGCGGTAGCGCCAAAGAACTATACCATAGTCTATTTGATACCGTGTGTAGGATGGGAGATAGTATGATTCTTTATCCTGGACACAATTATGGTAATTCACCGACCTCTACGATAGGACGGGAAAAGAAAACTAATTTTGTACTTCAACCTAGAACAGAAAAGGAATTTACAGAATTCATGAGTAGTGATTAGTTTTTGCAAGACATAGAAGTCTTAGGAAATAAAAAAAAAGGCTTTGATTTTATTGATAAAACAAGACAAAAGAGATTTACTTTCGCACTAGTGATATCGTACACTGCTACATCGGAAATTCCAGGAATTACAGTTGCCGGAGAACATCCGGATTTGATAAAATATACAGGACCTGCAGATGCGGAATTCATCCACTATGGTCATTGTAAAAGTATATCTGTGATACCAATGACTCCTGATGGAAAACCTACTCCTGCCTTGTTGACAAAAACAGCATTAGAAGCTGCAAGTATTCCAAGTGTAATAATCAACGCCGGAAGCAAACTTGCTCCCAAGCTGCCATTCATGGACATGGGCCTAAATTATGG
>JAGWGO010000089.1 GCA_028867395.1 Nitrososphaerota archaeon
ATCCAGAAAAGGCAAACGATGATCTGGAATTGGTAGAAAACTTGATCATGGAAAACTCTGCTCAAGTATCGGGTATTGGAGAGATTGGACTTGACAAAACGTATGTCTCAGACGATAAGGGGTTTAAGCACCAGGTTCAGGTATTTGAAAAGATGCTATCTCTTGCAGAAAAGCTTCGCAAGCCAATATCGATTCATTCGAGAAAAACGCTTGAAGAAATATTTTCTATATTGCCTTCTTACAGACTTGGCGGTTCTCTATTGCACTGGTTTGCTGGAAACAAGAAACAGCTGCAAAAGGCCATGGATCTAGGTTGCTATGTCTCGTATGGTCCTGCCATGGTTTATTCCGAAGACAAACAGGTACTTCTCTCTCAAACTGCATCTGACAAGATCCTGCTTGAAACTGACGGTCCTGTCAAGTTCTCCAAATGTTTTGAACATAAAACTGCGCAAATCACTTTTCTTCCAAGCGTACTTTTTTGTGCATCGCATATTCTTAGCAAGTCATATGATGATGCGCTTGAGATGATAGAAAAGAACACAAATTCCTATCTCGGCGTATAGGTATAAAATACCCCTTATGCCAATCGGTAACGTGAATAGAGTCAGACGAATTTCCACAGAACTAATGACTACTTATAAAGGAAAATTCGGCACTGATTTTAAACAAAATAAAAAGACTCTAGACGAAGTTGCCGTAGTCAGATCAAAGGGACTAAAAAATGAGATTGCGGGTTATATCACAGCTCATTTGAGACGCGAACTAGAAGAACAGAAGGAAAAAGAGGCAGTTGTACCAGAGAGCGATGCAATTGAAGAGACCGAGGCAATGGAAGAACAGCTAGTCAGCTAAAACTCTTCTTGTCAAGTATTATGCAAACCAAAAATTCCATATTGGACCATTCAACTTCTTAAACTGTGATAACAGTCAGACTTTTAGGCGGAGCGAAGCGGTCCTTTATGTCTGATAAACTTTCAATTGACAAAAACTCCATCTCAGTCCATGATCTTCTCGATTACCTACAAAACTCTGTTCCAAAAGACAAGCCTGCATTTGATATAAGAAATATTCTTGTTGCAGTAAATGGTGCGGACTCTTCTGCACTCCAAGGAAATGAGACTCTAATCAAGGACGGAGACATTGTCAGCATAATTCCTGTCATACATGGCGGCAGCAGATTTAGAGCAATCTTCAAAATCTCAAACTATATTGTAGAATTGATAAGGATAGAAAAAGTAGGCGCAGACCCAATACAACTTTTAGAAAGTCTGCGAGCCAAATTTCCAAACCTAATAATTCAAGGAATCAGGGCAAAATACATTCTGGGAACAAACCATGCAAAGAGAATTATAGGCATATCGCTGGCTGCCGCAAAAGCCGGTACCTTGCTTTCTAACAAGATCGAGACTGATATTTTAATGAGATTTGCTCAGAGCAGACAGATTAGCGATGCAATCAGCAAGGTAGGTTTGAAAAACGATGAAGGTTCCATTCTTATTGTAGTGGGCCAAAAATATCTAATTGATAACCTAGTATCTGATATTCATAATATCATAAAACCAATAACACCATTTCCAAATAATGCCAACTTTATAAAAAAAGAATTTACGATAACAAAGAAAGAGCTTGGCTGTATTTTGTCAAAAGAACCGCTTGAAGATATTCTGGTAGAGAGATCTGCAGTTCTACTCAACTAAGTCTCGCTTGAGCTTCATGGTGCTCACGATCTCATCTTCTTTTAGTATGGACACACCAGCAATATCGCCAAGAATCTCAACTATGATATTCCAGTCGTACTCCTCTAAAGACACTTTATTTTTTACAATGTTGGCAATTGAATCAATTATATCTTTAGTAGACAATTCTGAGCCTCGTTTTTCAATTGTAATTCTAAAAGAGTCATCTTGACCCATCTTGTTGATATGATTTTGTACAGCTAATACTATATCATTAAGCCCTGCTCTTGTTGCTTCTTGAATTGGTATGAACCTGTGGCAATATCTTATACACCAGGGTTCATCAAGAATCTTTTCTCTTATCTTGTTTATCGCCTCGAAAGGATCAAGCGATGTATCTACCATCACTATTCCGGAAAATCTACTGTGCCCCGCTCTGGCATCTGAATCTCCTAGTACTGCAAGAGTTTTTAGAATCTCACCAGATGCCTCTTCCTCAAGGTGGCGACTACACGTTACTATCAGATTCAAACTAACGCCAATAACTCCTTTTCACTAATCTTTCCCTTGCGTATTAGGTGTATCTTATCTTCTAGCACTTCAACAATGGTCGACTCTACGGGATTTGATATCTTTCCACCATCCAACAATATGTCATAGCCATCCAAGTTCTCAACTACCTCTGCCGCATTCCCTGCAGGTCGCTGTCCTGAACGGTTTGCGCTCGTTCCAACAAGCAGCTTGCATTTGCTGAGTAATCCTAGCACGCATGGATTGTCAGGCATGCGAACTGCTATTTTTTTGTCAAGACAAAGAGATCTTGCAATCTTTTCCTCTTTTACAGGGAGAATAAGCGTTAGTGGTCCTGGCCAGAATTTTGACGCCAACCTCCTTGATAATTCATTAAAAACTGCAACCTTTGATATCTCGAATATGGAAAATCCAAGTACTGGCAGTTGTTTTGATCCCTCCCTTCCCTTAATTTTGTAAATCATCTTTACAGCCTCTTCATTAAATGGATCGCATCCTATGCCATACACAGTATCCGTAGGAAAAACTACGACGCCTCCTTTTTTGACTATCTTAAATGCGGCCATTATTCCTTCATGGTCGCAGGGAACTATCATGACCTACTTGAATTGTAAATAACAATTATCTCTTGTTATAAAAACGATATAAAGAAGAGTCGCGTATATCTTTACATGGAAGAGGAAATTCCTCAATGCCAGTGTCCGCCCGGCGGTGAAACATACGTAAATGAAGATGGCATGGACATCTGTGTTTCATGCGGTGGCTGGGTAGCACCTGTCTGATGAAATTTGCAATCAATAATTTGCTGCTGTAAGTCTTTTATAGTAAAATATTTTCTTTGATCTTTATGTCCGACGAATTTGAAAATGATTTTGAAGATGATTTTGAGGACGACGACATAGAAGACGAGTATGAAGAAGATAAGACAAAGTCTGACTAGATTCTCAAACCAAACGAGTCTGCAAATTCTCTAAAACCACGATATGCTTGAAGAAATTCTCTGCCTCTTGGACTAATCTTGTACCTGCACGCCCTTTCCGATGTATTTTGTTCTAGCAGTCCTTGCTGTACTAGGGTTTCAAGTATCTTTGCCAATCTACCATGTGAGACATTTGCTTTACGAATTAGATATGTTACACTTGCGCCAGTCTCGTCTGGAGCCTCGTCCCTAGTGGTTGTAAGGATGTCTCCTATGATGCTCATGTGAGTTCTATACACTGCCGCCAAGCTTCATGCCTCCTCTTAGTGGGACTTGAGATATTGGAATGAATAGAGCGCCAAGACCTGCTATCTTTGTGGAAAGTGAGACAAAGTAGAGTATCGATTTTGGAAATACTACCGAGTACCACCCTAGGAATTCTCCCAAAGCGAGCAACCCTAGTCCTGCGGCAACAAAGATAGTGCTCCTCTTCCTGTTCTCCATATAGGACATTATGGTCTCAATTGTCCCATATACCAATAGGATAAAAGAAATTGACCTTATAATATGCTCAAGTGAATTTCCCGGTATGATGAAAAGGGGCATAATTATTGATTTGAAATATCGAGACTTTGGAAAGAATGACTTGATGCCATGAGAGAATGCAATGAAGAAATATCCGACAGTCTGGATTCCTATTCCAAGCGTCTGAATCCAGCTATCAACCTGGCTGTAATTTAGCACAAACGACTCTATCATGACTCCAAATCCGACCACTCCAAAGCCTATCCCGATTGAAAAAAATGAGATGTTGAGCCTAAACAATGTGGGGCTTCCAGTGTTTTTGAATCCAATGTAGGAAAAAATTCCAAGTGCTAGTCCGACTACAAACCCTAACAAATTAAGAGCTATTTGAAGAAGTAGCGAGTCCGATACAAATACCAACTAAGCGCACTAACATTTTGAAATTAATTAAGTCTTGTAGTAGCTTTTTTTTCTACCAGTCATCAAGAGTTCCTGCTGCGTTGCCATTGGTATCTTTGGCATAATCTCCAAGTATGTCAGAATATCTTGCTTCTTTGTAGGCAATAAATCTGACATATTCTCCATAAGTCATATCAAGTGAGCATTTTGAGCACTTTACATATGAAAAATCGTCACCCAACTCTGCTATCTCATCGCATTTGGGGCACTTGATCTTCATGCCCTAATATCTCTTATTTCCCTAATATCTCTTATTTCCATAAGATCTGGGAATTATTCGGGGTTTGACCTCTTGATTTTCATCATGTGCAATTTCGGGGTTTAGAAGAACCAAGAATTAAATTGCTAAATTTTGATGTCTTGAGATATGGTAAGAGTCTGTACCAAGTGTAAAAAGGAAATTCCTGATAGTGTGGAACTAGATCCCATCGCCGCATCCTATCCGTGTTGCAATCCGTGCTGGGAGGAATGGAAGCAGTATAGGGTCATGGTCATGAATGAGATGAGACTGGACATGTCTATGCCAGAACATCGTAAAGTGGTAAAAAGATATGAAAAGGTCTTTGTCGGCGTAATGACGCCAGAAGGCGACGTGGTAAATTTTGCAGATGAAAATCAGCGCAAGCCTGACAAACCGCTCTAGATCCCAACTTCCTTCTTTGCTCTTTCTGGAATTATGAGGTAAATTCTCTTTTTTGAATTATCATCAAGTGAACTTACGATTTTTTTTATGGTATTAGATATGGTCCTTTTCTGCTCATCTGTTAGCATTAGATATATCTCTAAAATTCCATCTAGGTTAAATGAGATGATCTTCCCAGGGCTACGCACGATCTCGGTAATGTATGCAGAAAACATTATTGTTCTTTGATCTTCTGACAAGTTGCAAAGGACCTCAAGCCATGTCTTAAACAAGGTGGCAAATCTGTCAAACTGTATTGTGGGCCCTGCCTGCAATGCGTTGTTTATGATCTCTTTTTTATCTGCCTCTGACATGGAAAAAAACTCTGACAATCTTTTTTGCAGTATTGGCTTGCGGAGAAACTCCGGAAGGTTTGCCAGGGAGACAATAATATTTCCAGCATAATTTGGCTCTGACATGCAAAATCTGGGCCTCTCTTCTTTACTAAAATTGTATTGCTAAGATTTGGCTTAAATATATCCCCCTGTGCTCTTCTTTTATGACTTCTACAGTTATTGTTGGTGGCTTTTTTGGAGACGAAGGAAAAGGAAAGATCATTTCTTACCTTGCTATGAAAGACAACCCAGTAATAGCTGTTAGAGGCGGAGTTGGCCCAAACGCAGGCCACACAATAGAGCACGGCGGCAAGACATACAAGGTAAGAATGCTTCCAAGCGCATTTCTCAATCCAAACACTAGGTTGCTTGTTGGGCCAGGCGTTGTGGTAAGCCAAGAAGTCTTGTTAAAGGAGATATCAGAATTTGGTGTACAGGACAGGACATTTGTTGATTATCAATGCGGTATCATAGAAGACTCTCACAAGGCAGCAGACTCGAAAGGTAGGCTCAAAGAGTCTATTGGTAGTACGGGAACAGGTACAGGTCCTGCAAATGCCGACAGAGCTATGAGGACGCTCAAGCTTGCAAAAGATGTAGAATTGCTTGCACTATACCTTGATGACATACCAAACGCTGTAAATTTTGCACTTGAAAGAAAGGAAAACGTAATGGTAGAAGGCACACAAGGAACTTTTCTCTCACTATGGCATGGAACCTATCCTTATGTTACGTCAAAGGATGTTACTGCCTCTGCAATATGTGCAGACGTGGGATTGGGCCCAAAGAAAGTAGATGATGTAGTGGTCGTATTCAAATCCTACGTGACTCGAGTAGGAGAGGGCCCTCTAAAAAATGAGCTAAGCCCTGAAAAGACAAGCGCAAAAGGGTGGAAGGAAGTGGGCACAGTTACAGGAAGGACTAGAAGGGCGGCAGAGTTTGACTTTGACCTTGCAAAAAGGGCAGTAATGCTAAACAGTGCTACACAGCTTGCTATAACCAAACTTGATGTGGCATATCCAGAATGTGCTCACATGCAGTCATTTTCCGATCTTAGCTCTCCTGCCAAGTATTTTATAAAAAACATAGAAGATCAGCTAAAGGTGCCGGTAACTCTGATTGGTACTGGTCCTGACATAAATGATACCATAGACAGAAGAAACGAACTGTGAAATAACAAGCGACTACTTTTAATGGGGGGTAGCTTTGGGATGAATCCTATGTCAAAACGTCCATTCTATGTTGAACTTTATGACATGGCAGAATTTTCGAGGCTGGTCTGTGCCTTGGAGAGAATTCCAAGAACATGTTTCTCTTTTACAATGGA
>JAGWGO010000090.1 GCA_028867395.1 Nitrososphaerota archaeon
CAGGCTGTGGTGGGCATACCTGCTTATTTTGTTGCTCGTTCTTTTACAAAGCCAATACTCCAGATGACTTCTCTAGCAGAAAGAATTGGTCAAGGAGATCTAACCATTGAGACAATGGAGTCAAAATCAAATGATGAGATTGGGAAATTAACTCAATCATTTAACAACATGGCTGTCAATCTTAGAAAGTTGGTGACTCACCTACGCGATAGCTCATCACTGGTTGCTTCAAGCTCCGAACAAGTTGTTTCTTCTACGGAACAAATGAATTCGTCTGTACAACAAATCTCTTCAACTATTCAGCAGATATCAAAAGGATCTCAAACACAAGCTCAAGAGCTTGAAGAAACTAGCAAGGTAGTAACAAAGCTTACAAAAAATATGAAAGATCTGGCACTAAAGGCTAGCAAGACTGCTGATCTTACAAAAGAAGTCGGCTTCATATCTGAAACGGGATCAAAGTCTGCATCAGAAGCTGATTTTAGAATGTCAAAAATTATCAGTGTGACCAATGAATCTGCTAAGAAGATTAAAGAGTTGGCTGACAGAAGTGGGGAAATTACAGCTGTTTTAGAAGTAATACGAAAGATCGCTGACCAAACAAATTTACTTGCACTGAATGCAGCAATAGAGGCAGCCCGTGCGGGTGAGGCAGGAAGGGGATTTGCCGTAGTTGCTGACGAGGTAAAGAGACTTGCTGAAGGCTCTGCAAAATCATCTGAAGAGATTGACGGTCTAATAAAACAAATTCAAGATGACGCAAAAGCTACAGTGCAAAGCATAGAAGGTGGAAGCAAGGAGGTATCTGAAGGAAGACTTGTAATCGATAAGGCATTAAAAGCACTCAACGACATTGCCACAAAAGTGAAAGAAGTATCTGTTAATGTGATGGATGTAGCAAGTACTACTCAGGCCCAAGTCACTGGAATAGAACAGCTATCCAAGGCAGCATCTGAAATTGCTGCAGTCTCTGAACAAAATGCATCCGCAACAGAAGAAGCTTCAGCTGCCACAGAAGAACAGACTGCTGGAACCCAAGAAATTGCAGCGTCAGTACAAAAAATGGCAAACATGGCAGATGAACTATCTAAAATTGCATCTGGTTTCAAGCTTCCAAATGACTCAAATTCGTCAAACCTGCAAGGTAGTATAAAGAAAGAGGAGGCAATAGCTCAATAATGAGCGAAGTTGTTACAGAAGGGTACCTTCAAGTTGTTGTATTTAGCCTAATTGATAAAAAAACAACAAAAAAAGAAGATTATGGTGTATCAATAGAGCAAGTACGAGAAATAAGACCTCTTGAATCAATCACCAAAGTACCAAATACAAAGAGCTATGTCAAGGGAGTAATGAATCTGCGAGGTATGATAGTTCCAGTGATCGATGTAAAAGAAAAATTAGGCTTTAATGGTAGTGAGTCAAGTACAAAGACTCGCATTCTTGTAGCTGATGTAAAAGGAAATCTAACCGGTTTATTGATTGATGAAGTTGATCAGGTGATGCGCATCCCAATAAAAGAAGTGGAGACAAATCTATCTGGAGGGCTTGAGTCATTAGAATACATAAATGGCGTTGCTAAAACTTCTGGGCGTCTTATCGTCCTTTTAGACATGGAGAGGATTTTGGAAAATGACTCGCCTCTCAAGTCAACGGAGGATTAGAACATGTCAACTACAAACGCTGTAAAAATTCTAATTGTCGATGATGCATCATTTATGCGAGTTGTCTTAAAAGATATTCTAGTGTCACACGGTCTTGTATCTCAGGTTTATGAAGCAGGGGATGGACTTGCGGCAGTAGACTCGTACAAGCAGGTAAAGCCAGATGTTGTAACAATGGATATCAATATGCCAAAAGCAGACGGGGTTCAAGCTTTGAAAGCTATAATGCAATTCAATCCTAAAGCAAAAGTAGTCATGGTTACATCCGTAGAACAGAAACATATTGTACAGGATGCCATCAAAGCTGGGGCTAGAGATTACGTAGTAAAACCATTTGATAGATCCAACGTAGCTATGGTAATAAGCAAAGTTATCAGGGCGCGATAAACATGATGGTGACATCTGAGAAGAATCAGATCAAAGTCATGATAGTAAATGATTCGCCATACATGATAGAATTATTGCGAGATTTGTTATCTTCCGAAAATAACATAAAAATAGTTGAAACTGCACGTGATGGACTTGAAGCATTACGTAAAATAAAACACTTGAAGATTGATGTTGTTCTACTAGATCTAGAGATGCCTAACATGGATGGTTTGTCTTTCATTGAAAACGTGATGAAAGAAAAAATTGTCAACATCATAATAGTCAGCAATTACAGCAAATCTGGGACCAAGATGATCTTAGATTCCTTGGAGCTTGGCGCAGTGGACTTTGTTACCATGCCACAAGATAATAACGAGATTTTAAAAAATCTGAAAAATGTCTTGGTATCAAAAATAGATGCAGTTTCTAGGTCTAATCCAAACATGTTGGTTCCAAAAGCTATTTCAAAATTGTGTCCTGCCATACTAAAAAATCCGATATCCGATGAAGCAGCATCAAATGTGGTTGTCATAGGAGCATCAACAGGGGCTCCACGTGTAATAACAAGCATTCTTCGTGACATTCCTAAGGATATTCAAGCTGGATTTCTAATTGTACAGCACATGTCAAAAGAGTTCACAACATCTTTCGCAGAAAGACTTGACGAAACTTCACAACTACATGTGAAATTGGCCTCAGATAATGATCCAATACAAGAGGGAGTAGCATTACTTGCTCCTGGAGACATGCATATGGAAGTGTCATCTTCTCACAGAATAAAACTCAATCAAGGTCCAAAAAGGTTTGGAGTAAGACCTGCAATTAACGTAACAATGGTTTCTGCATCCGAGGCATTTGGTGCTAATACAATAGGAGTACTCTTGTCTGGAATGGGTCAAGATGGGGCCTTTGGGATGAAAATGATAAAAAAAAGATGCGGTATCACACTAGCACAAAATGAATCAACATCTGTTGTATTTGGTATGGCAAAAGCAGCAAATGAACTTAATGCTGTTGACAAAATGGTAGACGCAGATGATCTTGCACAAGAAATTATCAAGGTGATTAAACAACGTGTCTGAAAACAGCAAGTATCGCGAGTTGTTTGTACAAGAAGCTTTGGAACATGTAGAAAATCTAAACAAACATCTCTTAAAATATGAAGAAGAACCAAATGTAAAGGAGCATGTAGACATCCTATTTAGATCTGCGCATACTTTGAAAGGTATGTCTGCAACTATGCAATATGATCAGATTAGAGAAATCTGCAAAACAATTGAGGAGGTTTTTGATAAATTTAGAAGGGGTGAAACCACAATTACTTCAGAATTAGGTAATGTATTATTTCTGGGAATTGATCATCTGCGACAACTAGTGAGTGATGAAACAAAGAAAATCTACTTGGACGAATTCTTAAATTATGTGAAAAACCCGCACGAATTTAAGGTCAATAATTTAGAAATAGATTTCACCACCACGCAAAAGATCAAGTCTCCTACAGTCAGAGTCCAGATGAACGACCTTGATTCACTTGTAAATTTGGTAGGCGAGATGATGATTTCGAAAATGCAGTTAGACAGAATCATCCAATCTCATGATTCTGATGAAGGCAGAGAAGTCTTGATGAATCTGGGAAGATTACTTACTGACATCCAGTACCAAACAATGAAAATTCGACTAGTTCCGATAGATCAGGTCTTTAACAGATTTTCTAGAATGGTGAGAGATATTTCAAAATCTCTTGGCAAAGAAGTTAAACTAGAGATGGAAGGTTCTGGTATTGAAATGGATAGGACCGTTTTAGATGTAATAACTGATCCACTGCTCCATATGTTGAGAAACGCAGTTGATCATGGTCTAGAAACACCGTCTACGAGAAAAGAGATGGAGAAATCAGAAATTGGTACAATACAACTGAAAGCCAATCGCGTTGGAGATAGGGTAGAAATTCAAGTCACGGATGATGGTAGAGGTATTGATTTTGATGCACTAAAGAAAAAAGCATTGGAGAATAAGATCATAGATGAGACAAAAATTGATCAAATGTCTAATGAAGAACTAGTTGGACTAATTGGCACTCCGGGACTTTCAACTGCAAAGGAAGTGACTGACATATCGGGCAGAGGCGTTGGGATGGATGTTGTAATGACTCAGGTCAAAAATGTTGGAGGACATGTGAAAATTACAACAGAAAAAGGGAAGGGGACCAAAATCACTTTGACCATACCGATGAGTTTAGCTATTATAGGTGGATTAATTGTGAATGTGTCAAACCAAAAATACGTCCTACCTCTATCTAGCATATCGACTACCATTACAGTAGACAATAAAGAAATAAGAAATGTTCACGGTAAAGAAATGATAACCTTACGCGATAAAGTGGTGCCCATAATGAGAGCCTCCAAAATCTTAGGATTGGATTCCACATGTGATGGAACAATATCTGGTCAATCTAATATTGTAGTAGTTGATAAGGATGGAAAATCCTACGGTTTAGTTGTAGATTCGCTTGAAAAAGAACAAGAAGTGGTAATAAAACGTCTTGATGGAATGCCTAATTCTATGGCAGCATTCTCGGATGCCACCATACTTCCAGATGGCAAAGTGGCATTGATACTTGAACCCTCATTGTTGGTGTAGAACTAGATATGGCAAACGTATCTCTGAATCGAACAGAACTTTGCTCCCTTGAAAACATATTGAGCTCATACGTTGCGCAAAAAACTTCAATTGCGCTTTCATCGCTGCTCGGAGAATCTGTATCACATAACATAAAGAAAACGCACACAGAAACTTCAAAAATTGGAGATTTGAAAAACTTTGTAAACGAATTGGTTTTGTGTTCGGTATTTCTTCATGGCGCAGGCGATGTGCGTTTGGGAATCTTATATTCCATACCAGAAACTGATGCAAAACAGATTGCCGCAAAACTATTAGGCATGGAGAAAGTAGATTCTCTTGACGATTTAGGAATGTCTGCAATATCAGAGGTTGGAAATATTATGTCAGGTTCATTTTTTAATGCTCTTTATGACCATACTGGCTTGAAGGTAGATCTTTCAACTCCCGACTTTGCAACGACATCAGTTTCATCATTGTTGGAACCACATGCGGCAGGATTTCTGTGCCCAATTAGCGATATAATGACGGAAATAGAACTAACAGGCACAAACAGTGGCATACGTGTCCATATGTTAATCATTCAAGATCATGATAACGCAAGGAAACTGCTGAATTGTAAACGATGATGTGTATTGTCTGGTGATAATATTGAGTCTCAGTGAATTACCAATATCTGAAGATGTTCCTGAGCTGTTTAAGCCGATATTTAATGACTATGGATTGGACATTACAAGATACAAGCCAGCTTTTATGAAACGAAGAATTGATAGAAGAATGAGGATTTTGGATTTGAACACATATTCTGAATATGCATTGGTTTTAAAAAAGGAAAAATCTGAATTTGAAGAATTATTTGAATCCCTATCAATCAACGTAACCAATTTTTTTAGGGATTTTTCTGTGTTTGATAAATTTAGGTTGGAAATAATTCCAAAGATAGTTTCTGGTTTGGACAAACATGATAAAATCAGAATATGGAGTGCCGGATGTGCTTCGGGAGAAGAGGCCTATTCTCTTGCCATAATGTTTGCAGGCGAAACTAGCAGATATGGAAATACGATAGAAATAATTGCAAATGATGTAAGCGAAAAAGCTATCACTTTTGCCCAAAACGGAAGATATATTGCAAATAGTATTGAAAAATTACCAAATAGCATAATTGCAAAAAATTTCCACATGTTGACCAATGTTGAAAATAATATCGAGTACGAAGTTAACCCATCCATTAAGAATTTGATTTCATTCAAAGTATGTGACATATTATCTACTGATGCAAAACAAATGGATGTGATTTTATGCAGAAATGTTTTAATTTATTATGAACGAGAGGCTCAGGAATTGATTATAAACAAGTTTTATCACAGTTTGAAAGACACGGGTTATTTGGTACTAGGAATGGATGAGACTATGCTGGGACGAAGATGTGAAAAGCTATTTCATCCTTCAATGGCGCGTGAGAGAATTTATCAAAAAATTCCTTCAAAAAAGCATTAACACAAATTCATTGAGCCTCATCGTATTATTTTTCATGTCTGATCGGACCGTACAAGCATGTCGATATAATGTTCTATACTCCATATTATTATTGTATTTTAGACATGAAGCACCATGATGATGAACTGCTGCAATTGAACTCAGTTTTAGATTCATACCTTAAGAGAAAAACTATACCATCTCTTAGTTTAATTCTAGGTGAACCAATAGAATACTCTATTAAAAAAACAAGTGAGA
>JAGWGO010000091.1 GCA_028867395.1 Nitrososphaerota archaeon
GGCAATACTTGCAAGAATAGAGGGAGAGTTTACAAAACTTGATGCCATGTACGGAAATCTTTTGATCTTTTATGGTATAGATGGAGACCCTACATGGAACAACAGACAGACAAGATTTCTCAAGCCTCTCCGCACAGATGAGCAATTAAAGATACGGTTCAAGATATCTGACAAGCGCGAACTTAACGACGAGTTTGGCCTGATTGCGGTAGATTTTGAAGGAATAAGGGAGGATGGAGAGACTGTCCTTTTATCCAAAAGAAATCTATACCAAATGAAAAAAGTTCCTCCCACTGTATAATCTAATCTGGATACCAGTTACTCTACAGAAGTTTTGTATGAGAACTAAATGCATCATAAAACAATTTGGCAGATGTCAAGGCAAGTATCATTGTCACAAGCACTCGAAGTTTTCCTTCGCTTACTTTCAATGACATCTTGCTTCCAACAATACCTCCAACAAACGCGCCAACAGACAAGAGTCCGGCTTCTAGATAATCAGGATGCCCTAGCAAGGAATGAACAATCATTCCAGATGCTGCCGCAAACATCAGTATGAACTGCGATGTGGGAGCAGCAATCTTCATGGATAACCCTATTGCCACAACCATTAATGGCACAAATACCGTGCCGCCACCAATGCCAAACAAGCTTGATACGATACCTGCAAAAAAACTCGAACCAATCGCAAGCACCATCACTTGTTTTGATATATTGTATTCTCTTGGTTCCATCTTCCTTTTTGAATAAATATACACGCTAGATGCTACAAGCACGAAACCAAATAGAAGCTTGAACATCGGCGGAGATATGCTATCTGAGATGTATGCACCAAGCACTGTTCCCGGTATTGATAGTAGTGCAAGTTTTATGCCAAGTGAGTACATGATTCGCTTTTGTCTTGCATACGACACCGTAGATGCTACCGCATTGCAAAAGGCTGCAAACAAGCTATCGCTTGCAGCAAGAGTTGGAGAGTATCCCGCAAATGTAAGTGCTGGCACAATAACAAACCCTCCGCCAAGCCCAATCATAGAACCAAGAACACCTGCAACAAATCCAAGAGGCACTAGCCAAAGATACTCTAGCAATTCCAATACCAAGTTAAAGACCCCGTAGGTTAAGTGAGCGCGTCAAGCTAAATGAACCTAAGATATAGGCAATTATTTTGCAACTAGGAGTTTCCAGAGGTATCCTTGCGTATTGGTAGACAGTTCAATCTCAAAGTGCTCTCCCCCTAGAGGTACTCCATGAGTAGTGCTGTTTGGCTCCTTTCCTTTCAAGTGGAAATCACGCAGAGCATCCATCATGTCTGAGAGTGTAGCATATCCACCTGGCTTTTCCTTTGCCCAGCATTGGCAGACAGTCTCGTTAATTACATCGTTGAACAGAATTTTGGTGTCCTTGTAGTTGCTAAAAAGCGGGTCAGTCTCCGCAGTGGCAATAACAAGCACTGGAGCAATAGTAGATCCTACCATGTTAAGATTTCCAAGAAAATTTTCGTGTTCATCTTTTATCTCAGTTGAGGTACAGTATTGTATCATATCTTGTTTTGTCTGATTTGAAAGAAAGTTGCAGTACTGATCAATATCAGATGTGGTACTAAATTTAAGAGGCTTTGACATGTTTATGTTCTGCCCGATGAGAATACCTTTCAGGTCAGAGTTTACAGTCTCATAAGTGAACCCAAGTGTATACGCATCTATCCCAGTGGGTGTTGTCACTGTAGAACTAGGATTAAGATTGAATTGGGTGAGAGATATCACTACAACTGCAATGGCAACTGCTCCAATACCAATGTAAGCGTACTTTTTTGATTTCACTTGTATCCAAAGTTTTTCTTGCTTTAATAAAGGAATCTCGTGATTCGTCAATCTTAATTAATACCAAGATGCGTCTGGTGAATGTTGCGCATAGTATTATGTGGTTTTGGCGTTGTTGGACAAAGTTTTGCAAAACTTCTTCTCTCAAGATCTGAAGACTTGTACGCAAAGCATGGACTCAAGCCAAGAATTGTTGGAGTGTTTGACAGCAAGGGCTCTGCCGCATCTTCTGCAGGACTTGATCTTAACCGATTGCTTGATACCAAGAAAAAATATGGAAACATAAGAAAATATCACAACAAGGAAAAACACGTAAACGGTCTTGACATGATAAACGGCATGGAGGCCGAGGTCATGATCGAGACCACCCCATCAAATTACAAAGATGCAGAGCCTGGCATGTCACACATTGTGACTGCAATGAAGAAAGGCCTGCATGTAATTACAGTAAACAAAGGACCGCTTGCGCTTGCCTTTCCGTCATTGATTGAGCTTGCCACCTACAACCAGGTACAGTTAAAGTTCAGCGGTACAGTCGGAGGCGGAACCCCCATACTTGATTATGCAAAGAACAGCCTTAGAGGAGAGAGGATTGTTTCTTTTCAGGGCATACTTAATGGTACCACAAACTATATTCTTACAAACATGGCTCGGGGCATGACATTCAAGACCGCGCTAGCAGACGCAAGGAAAAAGGGATACGTCGAGGCTGACGAGTCACTTGACATTGACGGTTTTGATCCTGCTGCCAAGCTTGTCATACTTGCAAACTGGATAATGGACATGAAAGTTACCATCAAGGACATAAAAAGAAAGGGAATAAGAGATGTCACAACAAACGATATCAAAAAGGCTGCTACCAACCAAGCTGCAGTAAAATTGATTGCGTCATGTGACAGAGACCTCGAGGTCTCCCCAAGAGAGGTTCCTCTTGACGACCCAGTCTGTGTCAACGGTACGCTAAATGCAATCACGTTCAACTCGGAACACTCGGGCCAACAGACCATAATAGGTCGAGGAGCAGGAGGGATGGAGACTGCAAGTTCCATACTCCGAGACCTGCTGGATATAAAACAGGAAATGAGGACCATTTGAAGTCACACACGCTATCCAAGACCGACAGCAGTGAGATACTTGGCTCAATGGCATTTCAATGGAAGATAGAGTTACCAAAGATTAAGACGCTCGTCAAGCACGAGATTGACGAAGAAACGTCAATCATAACCGGCGATGGTTTTACGGCAATCAAGATTGGTAGTATCTATCTACCATTTCTTTCAGAGACGGAACTGCTTGTCAAGTTTCCAAAAATTACAGTAGATGCTGGAGCCATCAAGTTTGTATGTAACGGAGCAAATATCATGCGTCCTGGAATCAAGAATTTTACAAATTTTCAAAAAGATGAGATAGTGTGTGTGATAGAAGAGACTCACAACAAGTTCCTTGCAATAGGAAGAGCTCTTGTATCAAGCGATGAGATGGCAAGTATGACAAAAGGCGAGGCAGTAAAAAATCTCCATTACATCTCCGACAAGTATTGGGAAGCTGCTAAAACAATGAAAAAGTAAATTATTTTTCGGTAGATTCTCTTGAGCCGTTCTTGTCTATGACAAGCACGTCTATTCCGTCACCGCTTGCAGCATCACGCATTATGGCAGACTTGATTGATTTTACTGCAAGCGCTACTGCTTCCTTTTCTTTCATTCCTTTTTTGAACTCTTGGTCCAAGACTCCAAGTGCCATCTCAGCACCAGTACCTACTGCTGCATAGTCATCAGGCAGAACAGACCCTAATGGATCAAGTGTGTAAATCGAAGCGTCGCCGTCTACTCCACCCACTATAACTTGGGTGAGCAAAGGATAGAATCTTCTCTCGTACATTAGGGAGGACATCATTTTAGCAACAGAGTTTGGCGGAATCTCTCTTTTGAGTTCCAGTTTTCTTACCTTTGTGAGTGCGCGCATCTGCATTGCCAGCACCTGCATGTCTGCCACCATTCCGGCACAGCATGCTCCTACAAAGTCTGTTATCTTGAAGGTCTTCTTTGTGCTTTTAGATACTACAAAGTTTCCATATGATATTCTCCTCTCGCTTGCCAGTACGATGCCACCGTCGTATGCGATTCCAACTGCGGTCGCACCTGGCATATACATATAGGCCATAGTTGAACTGCCAAATGAGCACAATAAAGGCCTTTCTGTAGGATCAGATGATCTTTTCTAGGTACTGAACTTTTTTATTATTTTGCACATGCATTTTGTTGTCTTTTTCAGCAAGTCTATTCTTGCAAATTCATTGGGTGAATGGATCCTTGCATAAACATACGTGCTTCCAATGGAGATGCATGGGGCCTTGAGAACTTTGGAAAATGAATACATCGGGCCAGTGCCTGCAGACGAGACACTCACTATTGATGTTCCAAACGATTCGTCTGCTGCCTTTTTTACAACCTTGACAAATGGATCTGAGATTGGAGTCCTTGAGGCAGCCTCTCCGTGGATCATGTGCACATGAACATCCCCAAACCCTTCCTCCTTTAGATGTCTCTTGAGCCTTGATAATTGTTTTAATGGATCCATCTTTGGCACCAAACGGAAATCAATCTTTACTGAGGCCTTTGACGGCAGAACTGTCTTTGCGCCAGGCCCCTCCCACCCTGATGAAAGTCCTGCTATGTTGCATGTCGGATCTCCCACTACCGCCTTTCGTATCTCAAGTCCTTTCTTGTTTCCAACAAATCTAGTTATCCCGTATTCTTTTTTGAATGACTTTTCGTCAAATGGCTCTTGTGCAATTACTCCAAGCTCCTCTCTTGTAAAAGACTCTACTTCTTTGTGCCAGTCTTTTATCAATATCTTTCCATTCATATCGCGCAGTGAACGTAGCGCTTCAACCATTCTCCATGCAGGATTCTCAATCAGTACGGCAAGACTAGAATGAGCATCCCGTACAGATTCTTTTAGTGAGAGCTCAACGTAAAGCAATCCTTTCATGCCAAGACTGATTATCGGTCTGTCCTTTTCATCCACATAGCCAAACTCCCAGATTACCCCGTCACATGAGAGTCTCTTTTGGTATTTTTTGAGATATTCTTCAACATGCATACTTCCCACCTCCTCTTCTCCCTCAACAAGAAATTTGATGTTGCATGGCACGTCGCCTGTGGTCTTGAGAAATGCCTCAACTGCCTTGATTCGCGTGACAAGTTCTCCCTTGTCGTCAGCAGACCCACGTCCGTAGATCTTGTTGCCTCTAACCTTTCCGCTAAATGGAGGGTCGTTCCACAGCTCAAGAGGTTCTTCCGGTTGGACATCATAATGATTGTAAAATAGGATTGTTTTGTGTGGATTTTTCCTTGACTTGACCTCACCATAAACCACGGGAGGAACTTTCTTTCCAAGATGCAAAACCTCTGCCTTGATTCCAGATTTTTTCATCATCTGAACCAAAAGTCTTGCACATTCTTCCAATCCTAGGTTTTTTGCAGAGACACTTGGCTGCCTGATTAGTTTTTGAAGATCAGATACCAACGCATGCATGTTTTTGTCTATGTATCGTTCTTGTTCCATACTAGATCACTTTGTTCTGTCAAACGGTCTTATGGCAGCAGGTATAAAGTCCAATAGATCTGTTGCAACAATGTGCAATCCATTTTTCTTTTGCGCCATGGCACCTGCCTTGCCGTTTACAAACGCAGCTGCAGATGCAGCCTCGGTTGGTTTTCTATTCTTTGAGAGCATTGCTGCGACAACACCTGATAGAACATCACCTGTACCACCTACTGTCATAGATGCAAGATTTTTCGGATTAAGAAATGTCTGAGTGCCATCTGAGATGATGTCGGTTGGGCCTTTTAGTAGTATAGTGATTCCATTTTCTTTTGCGTGTTTTTGCACAGCTGCAGTTCTCTGTTTTATGTTGTATGGCACTGGTTCTCCAAATAGTCTTTTGAATTCTCCGGCGTGCGGGGTTACTGTGACCTTCTTGTCTTTTATCTCAGGAAGAATTTCTGGCACAAGAGCACTTGCGTCAAGGGAGAGCATGAGAGCCCTGTCAAGAAGGTCTTTTACTAGCATCTTCAAGGCCTCTCTGTCCTGAATTCCAAGTCCCATGCCGATTGTAGCAGAGTCTAGTTCTTTTGGAATTATACCAACTAGTTTCCTTGCTGCGCCCCTTGTGAGCTTTGCATCAACCAGTGGAATTACTATAAGGTTTGGTGAATATGCCCTAGTTGCTGCGACATTGATCTTTGGGACACATGTGTAAACCAAATCCGCCCCTGCTCTAAGTGCAGCAAGCGATGATAGAATTGGTGCACCGTGATAGAGATAGCTCCCGCCAAGTACCATCACCTTGCCATTCTCTCCCTTTCTTGAAGTGGTTTTCCTTGGAGGAATGAAATTTTTTACAACTGCAGGCTGCAGGGTTTTAATCAACGAGTCCTTTTATTTTTTCACAGCGGATAAACCTTCGTCTTCTTCTGGTTCTTCGTCTTGAGTTTCTTGAACTTCTGATACAACTCTTCGAAGACTCGATGGAGTTGTTACCT
>JAGWGO010000092.1 GCA_028867395.1 Nitrososphaerota archaeon
ACCCGCAGCTTCCTTAGAATCTGGCGCATGAATGCAATCATGCGCTGGTACTTGTTTTTCATGGGGTGCCAAACGGCATCCTACAAAATGGATCTGGCTGTTAAATGCGATCTACAATTTGATAAAATCTGATGGTTTCTAGGTAGCCGAATTAAAGTACTTCAAGGCGTCCTGAATAGTGTTGATCTCTATTACCTGCATTCCATACTTGCTCTGCATCATAGGTGAGAGAGGTTTTTGCTCCATGGTGCACGTTTGGTAAGTAATTGGCCCCTCGGTCTTTTCAGTGCAATTCTGAACAGAAACCACTGCTTGGCCTTGAGGTACAAGGAATATCTTTGCACCAAATTGGCCTGCAGCATCAGCCTTGTCTGCAGCTGCTCCTATCTGGCCTATCGTGCCATCTGGTTGTATAGTTCCAGTCATCAATACTTGTTGGTTTATCGGTTTTCCAAGAAGATCGGATATCAACAGTACTGCCATGGCACCCCCCGCACTGCCGCCATCAACAGCTTGAAGGTCTTGATTGTTTGCAGAGCTGATAGAAAAGATTACATCTTTTTTTGACAAGTCAGTTCCCGTTACGTTCTGAGATACTGCAACTGCGGTGCGTGCAGAGGACTGGAAATCAACACCTGTCGGGATTGCAGTATTGACAAGAACAAGGCCAGACCCATCTCTAATCTCTACTGTTATCTTCAATATCGAGCCTTGATATGTGGTGGTCTCAAAAAATCCATCGCTTTCAATCACTGGCCTTACCGCAACAGCAAAGATGGAATCAGTGTTTGCACTAGAAGATCCCGAGGAAGACTGGGCCGTAATGCTCTTTACTTGTTGCATGAGCAAGTTGTACTTTGACTGTAATGCGTCGTACCTATTTTGAAGGTCGTTTAATTTTTGTTCAAGTTGGCCATCTTGATTTGAACCAGACATGTTGTTGATGTAGTTGTTTGAATTGACAGATTCAACATGCAGAATATCATGATCAATGAGGTACTGGATTGCCATGAGAAAATCGGAATCGCTCGTTTTATTTTGTGACCACCACTGTGCAGTATTTTTAATCCAGTTTGGTATCGGAGACTCTTGGGCTGAAGCCCTGACGGAATACCCTACAGAAAGTAATGCTGCAAGAAAGACTATGGATATTGCAACAATAACAACTTTTTTCATAAGCAGATCGCAGTTTAGATAGAGAGTGGCTTTTCTCGATTATAAATTTTGTTCACATTCCCACGTGAGCGTTTACACAAAAAACAGCAACGGCCTGTTTTTTAATGATCTAGTTCCTGTTTCTCTTTCTGGCATTGGCAACAAGTACGAAAGCCGAAGCGCCATAACTCAATCCATTGATGCCATAGAACTTTATCCAATGAAAGTGTAGTTGCTCGTTACAGTTGTGTGTCCCATCTCCGGAGGAATTGACTTTGACTAGATCTGACTTGGTATTGGTCAAGGTGCAGTCGATTCCGGTCAGTGCATTGTACCACGCCAGAGAAAACGCAATCATTGCCGCGTATATACAGATGAAGATTATCATTTTCAGATTGATCGGGTTTTTGCTCTGCCTTATCATGTATAATTCACAGTATATTTTATCACACATGATTTTAATTTCGGTTATTTAATTTGAACTGTTGAGAATTTCGATAACTATGGACCTTAATTATCAAAATTTGACGTCTAGGCACTGACGAAGAAAAATGATTCCTGAATTTGTCACTGGGAATTACCACAATAGATAAAATCAAAGTATGTTATCTACAGATGGTGGATCCCCTAAATGTTGCAGTAATTGTTAAACTAGAACCTGATTTTTCTGAAGGAAATGTTAGCTACAACCCCGATGGCACGCTTAACCGTGCAGAGACAAAGAACATACTCGGACCGCATAGTGCAATAGCAGTAACTGCTGCATTTTATGCCAAGGTAAAACATGGTGCAAAAATCTCAATAGGTACCATGGGGCCGCCTACAGCAGAGTCCATGTTGCAACATGCACAATTGATGTCAGACGCAGACGAACTTTATCTTTATAGTGACAGAGCTTTTGCAGGGGCAGACACTCTGGCAACGGCCGAGGTCCTCAAGTCAGGCATCCTCAAGATGCAGGGAAAGATGGACATTGTGTTCTCTGGCCATAGAGCTTCTGACGGAGAGACCGGACAGACAGGTCCCCAAACTGCATGGAAACTTGGCATGACTTTTTTTGGACATGTGATCGATTACGAGGTAAACACGGAGAGCAGAACTATAAGAGTAAAAAGACTTGTCAGACTACAAGGAATTTACGATGTCATAGAAGAGATAGAGGCACCGCTCCCTGTCTTTATTGCAATAGACCCTTCGTACAAACCCAAGTTTAACACGGTATCACAAAGGTTAGCTTACGAAAAATATCAAAAGGAGGCAAGCCAGCGGTCGCAGAACTCTAAGCAGTATCTCAAGGTATTCAATGCAACCCAGATAGAGGGAGACCCAAAACTTATTGGAATTACCGGCTCTCCAACAATTGTCTACAAAGTAGAGCGCATTCCAAAAGGCAAGGCCACAAGACAGGCAGAAGTAATAGACGGGCAAGACCGAGAGCAGATTCGCAAAATAGTTGCAAGGATGAATCAGTCCCTTTCCACAATGGTGATAAAATGACAGACGGTGACTTTAGACATGTTTACGTCATAATAGAGCATGAGGACGGAAAGATACTGCAGGTTAGCCTAGAGATGCTTGGAGAAGCAAGGAGGATGATGGATGATTTTAACAAAAAATACTTGTCAAAAGAAAAAGTGGTTGCAGTCTTGCTTGGGTATAACATCAAAGAGATTTCAAAGACATTGATCCAACACGGTGCAGACGCAGTTGTCTGCGCTGACAATCAAGAGTTGAGATTTGTAAGGAATACTGTTTACACCAAGGCAATATCTCAAATTGCTTCGGACAGAGAGATTGCGACAAATATAGAGCCAGAATATGCAGTTCAGTTCAAGAGACCTCGGTACATGTTTTTTGGAGCAGACAGCATAGGTAGGCATCTTTCTGCAACGGTAATGGCACACCTAGACTCTGGCCTTGCATCAGACATTAACAAACTAGTAGTAGCTGACCTACAGATAACTCATCAAAACAAGACGGGAGGAAAACCTCTAACTTATGAGAAGACACTTGAGATGTACAGGCCAGACTTTTCTGGATTTTTATGGACTACCATACTTTGCCTTGATAACAGAAATCCTGCCACCCAAAAAGATTTCCACCCACAGGCATGCAGTATAATACCCGGAGTCTTCGAGGTAATCAAGCCTGACCCTCAGAGACAGGGGACCATAATCAATTACACGCCAAGATTTGATGAGCAGGATCTCAAAGTCAAGATAATTGACCGTAAGATAGTCAAAAGCGAGATTGACTTTGACAGTCACAAGGCAGTAGTAAGCTTTGGACGCGGAGTCAAGGACTTGCCAGAACAAAACATAAAGTTGATTGAAGAACTTGCATCTGAGATTGACGCACAGATAGGCATCACTCTACCCCTTTCAAAAAGACCATTTTCTGTAAGCCAGACAGTAGATTCTACGTACTTGATACCTGACAGAGTGATAGGAACCAGCGGAAGGAAGGTAAGCCCCAAAGTATACGTGGCAGTTGGAATTAGTGGTGCGATGCAGCACATTGCTGGCATGAAAGACTCGGAATTCATAATTGCGATAAATCCAGATGAGAATGCAGCTATTCGAAACGAATGCGATGTGTTTGTCAAGGGAAGAATGGAAGACGTCATTCCCATCTTTATAGAAGAGATACAAAAACAAAAGCAGGCCGTGCAGGCATAGGAGACTTGGAAGATGGAAAAATATGATGCTGTTGTGATTGGTGGTGGCTCGGCAGGACTTGCTGCTCTGAAGCACCTTTCGTCTCGTGGAAAGCAGGCAATCCTTTTAGAAGCCGGAGAAAAGGTTGGCTCTAAAAACATTTCAGGAGGCATACTTTATTCTAAAAAACCAAAAAAAGGAAGAACGTACAATGTTGAGGATATTTATGAAAATTTTCTTGAAGATGCACCATTTGAAAGAAAGATAACAAAATACATCTTGCATGCGACCTCAAAGGACAAGGTCTTCTCAATTGACCTTACTGCCGCGCACAACTATGAGGCAAACTTTGGTTGCTCGGTTCTTATGAACAAGCTTAACCAATGGTTTGTGCAGCAAGCAGACGAGGTTGCCCAGAAACATGGAGGTGGTGTCGTATCTGGAGTCCATGTCAGTTCTATACGATGGGAGGGAGAGCGTACCATTGTGCAGACTGATGAACTTGAAGAAATTGAAGTCAAGGCAATAATTGCAGCAGACGGGGTAAACTCTGAAATTGCCTACATGACTGGTGCAAGGCAGAAATTTTCTCCAAATCAGTTATACCAAGGAGTCAAGGTGATTGTAAAACTCCCTGAAGACATAATGGACCAGAGATTTTCAATAGGCCAAGACGAGGGAGCGGCGCATCTTTTTGCAGGAGATGTCACTCTAAACCACATAGGGGGAGGATTTCTCTACACCAATCGCGATACGTTGTCTGTTGGTGCAGTATACCACCTTGATTCGCTCTTAGAAAATCCTTCAGAGCCACATGATCTTGTAAACGCGCTGTTGAGAAACCCCATGATAAGCGAGTTTGTCAAAGATGAGGTACCTGTCAGAGGGGAGATAGACAAGAACCTTCCAAAAGAAGAACAGATGAGAGTCCGCTTTGCAGTAACAAAGATGATAAAGACATGGACCGAGATGAGAGAGTCATATTACTCCAGAAGTTCAAGGGAGAGGCTGGTAAAAGAAGGAACGTATGGCTCCCAAGCAGAGATGGAAGCCCAGCTGTCGTCTCTAAGGGACCAGATGTCAACAAAGTTCGGAATCAAGTTTGAGACAGATTATGTGGAAGCAGAATATAGTGCAAAGCTTGTGCCAGACGGGAAGCGTTGCAGAATGGAAAAGCCCTACTTTAAGAACATACTCTTTGTCGGGGATGCTGCAGGCGGAGGTGTCTTTGTAGGACCTAGAATCGAGGGTCTCAATGTAGGAATCGATGATGCTGCAAGAGCAGCAGAGGTAGTAGCAAGAGCAATTGACAAGAACAACTTTTCTGAAAGCTACTTGGGACAGTCTTATTCACAGTCTGTTGAGGAGAGTCCCTATACACATGATCTGAAATCAATAGACAAAGATTATCTGAAGATATTTCTTGATGCTGCAAAAGATGTGCCAAAGGATATCATTAGTTCCAAGTACGGGATGGTTGTAAAGATGATGTCAAGCAAGACCCTGCGAAGCTTTGCTGTAGGGTTTGCAAATATTTTAGGATATGAAAAACTTTTGCCCATAATTGAGACATTGGACACGTACGTAAAAGTTCCTACCGAGATTGCCGAAAGATTTGGAAGTAGCGTAACTGCAACCTATACTCCTACCATTCCCTCAATTGCGCAAAGGGTTGCAAGATTAAAGTTCAACGATGACAGCAAATCCCACATCAAGGTGTTAAAGCCAACTAGCGAGTTTATGAAAAAGATGATTACTTTGTGCCCCACAAGATGCTACTTTATGGAAAAAGAGGGCGTGATGATACAGCATGAGGGATGTGTAGAATGCGGCACATGTTCAGAGGAGACAGACTGGAAGCATCCAGTTGGAGAAAAAGGAATCAGCTACCAATACGGATAGAGAACAATTTTTTCAACACTAGGCGGTAATTTTTACCTGTTCTCTTGCAAGGTTTTTCAGATCTTCATAGGCTTTACGCAGCTCCACGTAGAAATCATCCATCCTAGGTTCGATAATTGTATACGCAAAGTAAAAGTCCTCAGCTTCTTGTATGTATCTTACAATTTTTTCATGTCCCTGGACTTTGGAAATAAACCTCATGTTGTTGAGTCTGTCTGCAAGTTTTATCGTTTTAATGTCATAATCTGACCTTGTCAATACATTGCAGTATTCTCGAAACCTTTCAAGCTCTTGTTCTTTGCTTGTAACTCCAGGATAGATCTCAAGGGATTTTGTTTTCAGGGTTGTGGCAACCTTGTATACATACTCGCCAAACCTGTGGCTAAAGTATGCGTCAAAACCATATGACTTGGCAGCATGCAGATCCAATATTCTCTCATTGTCCTCCATGACATCATGCAGTATTGCAGAGACTATCTGGATAGTAGTCATGGGTTTGTTTGCCCACTTGTAGTGCTTGATGACATTCATTGCAACCGGAAAAATATGGGTCTCAAGAAATGGAGATGTTCCATCCTCTCTTTTAACTCCCTGA
>JAGWGO010000093.1 GCA_028867395.1 Nitrososphaerota archaeon
CCATCTGAAGGCGAAGCTACTGCTGCCCACATGACAATTACAGGACAGGCACATGCATCAGCAAGCCAAGACTTTGACTCATTATTGTTTGGCGCAAAGAGACTTGTGCGAAACTTTACCAATAGCGGCAAGAGAAAGCTGCCAAATCGAAATACCACGATAGAAGTTGAACCTGAGATTATTGATCTTGGCGCTACATTGAATGAGCTTGGCATAAGCCGGGAGCAGCTGGTAGATATAGGCATAATGATTGGAACTGATTTTAACCCCGATGGATTTGAAAGAATCGGCCCAAAGACTGCGCTAAAGGCCATAAAACAACATGGTAAACTCGAGAATGTTCCACAAATTCAAGAAAAACTAGACCAGATAGACTACAAGCAGATTAGGGAGATATTTTTGAAGCCGGAGGTTGCTGAGGTTTCTGAGCTAAAGTTTGGTGACGTGGACTACACAGGAATAACAAACTATCTTACAAAGGAGAGAAGTTTTTCAAGTGACAGAGTAGAGACCTCGCTTAACAGACTAAAAAAAGCAATAGAGAAGAAGAGCCACACGCTTGAGCAGTGGTTCAAATGAAATTTTATTTTAACAGTTTCCGTCTTTCTTCTATTCTTTTTTCAGACTCTAGTCTTTCAAGTCCGTAGCTTTTGAGATCTACAAATTTTACTATCGTGCTTAGGTTGGGTTGAACTTTTTTTATTGACCTGAACATCTCCTGTGCAACTTTGCGATAGTCAGAATGTCCCTGTGGAACAGTTCTAAGCTCAATCAGATGGGTGGCTTCCCTTAAGTTCAGTTTCATAAAATAGTGATACTTGTATGCAAAGTTTACAACATACTGTGCCTGCTCTGACATCTCTTTTTTTAGTAAATCAAAAACTTCTTTTGATTTGTACATGCAGTCTTCAAAGTCCTTTCTTATTCCAAGCGACAAGATCTCATCTGGGGTAGAAAAACCATGGTTTGTTGTCAATAACTGTCTTTCAAGTGTCAGCACACGATGCCTGTGAAAATCTCGAAACATGCCAAAGTTGGTCAGAAGATCAAATGTATACTCTGTCATCTCAAAACCTCTTGACGGTCTTTGTCTCCTGTTCATACGCAAATCAGACAAAGTCCTGATGATCTTCTTTCTTGCAGCACTTTTCATCTTTTTTACCTGTGACAATATCTCTCCGTACGACAATCCAGGAGACTGTTCATACAATAGCGCAGAGATTATCTTGTCTTCAGCTTTTTTCTCAGGCTCTGATTCTGTCATGGTAACAAGAAAATCTTTTTGCTTTTTCTCTTTGAGATATTTCTTGCCAAATGTCCTTGCAGTATCCCTAAGCTTAGAGTGATATGTTTGCAAGAGTTTGCCATGTCTGTCGTCGGATCTCTTGACAAAAGACCTGATTGTGGTATCAAGTTCCTTGTGTATGCCCTCAGCAAGTTCTCTCTCTTCTTTTAGGTTTGATGAATACAGTATGGTGAGAAGATACTCAAACGCTCTTCCATTTCCTGTAACCCCAACATTTGTGAGGGTTGAGGCAGGCAATATTCCGCGAAGAACATCAAGTGCCTTTGCCTTAATGGTGGCATTGTAAATACGCCCAGCGGATTTTATGTCTTCATCATCTTTGAGTTTGGAAAAGGCGACATCATCACCGTTTGAATTTTTGAATTTTTGATCTTCAATAGGATCCCTTTCTTGGATGTAAGATATCATCGACTGGATGTTTTTTGAATACACGTCAAAATCTAAATTGCAAGACTCTAGATACTCGTCGGCGTGTCTTGAATTCATTATGGCCGAATCTCTGAAGAATTTGTATTCTCCATTAACTTTTTTATCCCATGTCACATAACGCGAAGATTTTTCAAGATATGACAGGCCTAATCTTCGATCCTCTATCTTCTTGACTGCAATGTTTGACAAGCCTTCTATTGCGATCTGGGCCTCGCCAAGCTCGGCAACAGAGTCGTCTCCGTATTCTAACAAGACTTTATTGTAAAATTCTTCACCACGATTTTCATTTTGAAGAAACTCGTCAAGAAATACTCTTCGCATGCTTTTGTCAGTCCTGCTGTATCTTGACATGAGCGCTCCGCGATCTACTTGGCGAGGTGTTATAATGGCAAAAACAGACCTGTCAGTGTTTGAAAAATGATTTAACAAGATCTCTTTTTCAGATTCTGAAAATTCTGACAACAGGATTCGAAAGTAGTTCAATTATAATAATTTACTCTCTTTTAGTTTCCTGTCTTTTTTCCAATCTGAATCAGATCTGTAGATCCCGTTTTCAGTGTGTTGTGCTTTCCTTGCCATCTTAGAAGTACTTCTTTGAACGATTCTGCCTCCGATGCATCTTCTGTATACATCAAGGTCGTAACCCATCTCCCTTCTCCGGCACCGCCGCCCATGGAATTCATCCAAAAGTCGGTTGGCATATTTTCAAATGCCTTGTGGCTTGGCTCGCGGCTCATGTCTATCCACCTTTTGGCAACAAAGTGTAGTACTTCGTCAAGTTCTTCTTTTGTTATCATTATTGGACCATTACAATACAAGTGATTTTAAAATTACGAAACCCTGCATAAAACTCTAAAAACTTAGCTAAAATGATCTTACAAAAATTTTAAACCTTGTTAACACTTTGCTGGTTATATTAAAAATATGACATGGGTTCAATGAGCAAAGAAGATGTCGAGTTTATTGGCAAACAAGTTAAGGACATGTATGGCACATACATTGGAAAGGTCATTGGTACCATAACTGACATAGATGGAAGTGTACAAACCGTCGGTGTTGATTGTGGTTCTGAGGGCTTGAAACAAGTACCTTTTGAGCAATTGGTCGTTCAGGGACAATACGTAATCTTCATTCCTAGGTGGAGGTTGGATGCCCAGCGATTATTGCGCGAGAAGGGCCTTACATTGCGCCGAATTCGTGCGCTAATAGACATAGTATCTGAAAATGACGACATGAAGGAGGACGCTGAATTGATCCACGAGAAGTACAAGATGAAATTACTAACTCTGGATGAGACCGAGAAAAAGATCAAAGACAAACTAGAGCAGAGGCTGGCAGACCTTGACAATCAGCTCAAGTCGATCAGAATGCTAAGATTTGATGCCAAATTACAAAATAAGAGCAATGAGATTTCTGATGCCAAGTATGAATCAGTCAAAACTCATACTGTCGAGATCATAGAACACATCGAGCACGAAAAGGCAGAGATAGTAAACATCCAACGTCGCATCAACGATCTTTCAGTTGATAATATGGAGCGAACAGAAAGTCCAAAACAGGACGTTCATTCAGCCGCCGTTTCTTACCTTGGTAAGGTGGAAACCCCCTCTCCTCAACCAAAGACGCCAATACCTGCTGGAGTTGTAGTTGGTAATAGCAATTCCCAAACACCGACCCAAAAACCAGTTGCTATTGGAGCCGATGGCGAGGAAGAGCCTCAAGACTCAGACTGGCTTAAGAGAATATCTTCTTCTTAAGTTCGGTGTGATTGGGATCCGCTCCAACCTCCTTTTGAGCAAATCTTTTTTTTAATGCTGACACAAACTATCTTTATTGAATACATACGCTATAGGCCTTGGCAATAACGATATTCTAACAAGAAAAAGGGCAAGCCAAGATTTTGTAGCGTTCTGGGAAGAGCAAGCAAATAATCTCCATTGGTTTGAAAAGTGGAGTAAACCGCTTGAATGGAACCCTCCATTTGCCAGGTGGTTTGTCAACGGCAAGATAAATGCCTCCTACAATGCGCTTGATGTAACCGCACAAAAGAACTCTTCCAAGACCGCAATACTGTGGGAAGGCGAGAACGGAGAGAGGCGTTCTTTTACGTATCAAGAACTGTTAAACTATGTATGCAAGGTTGCAAATGTGCTCAAATCTCTTGGCGTGCAAAGTGGAGATAGGGTAACAGTCTACCTTCCAATGATACCTGAATTGATTGTCTCGCTTCTTGCATGCGCCAGAATAGGTGCAATACATACGGTTATCTTTTCTGGCTTTAGTTCCCAGTCTATACGTGACAGGGTAATTGACTCTAAATCAAAGGTAATAATCACTGCAGATGGAGGTTTTAGGAGGGGTGAGGTAGTAAAGCTAAAGGGAGTAGTGGATGAGGCCATATCGGACCTTGATTTTGTGGAGCATGTCTTGGTATATCAGCACGCAAGGAATCCCATAACTATGGGCAAAAAAGATCTGCGTTGGTCCGATCTTGTAACTACAGCACAAGATGTATGCGAACCTGAAAAACTTGACAGCGCTCATCCTCTATACATTCTGTATACATCTGGAACCACTGGCAAACCAAAGGGGGTTTTGCATGGTACTGGCGGCTACTTGGTGCATCTCTATAGCACGTTCAAGTGGATCTTTGACATCAAAGAATCTGATGTTTATTTCTGTACTGCAGATATTGGATGGGTGACAGGACACAGCTATGTAGTATATGCGCCTTTGATGCACGGCGCAACCCAAGTCATGTATGAAGGTGCTATTATCTTTCCAACCCCTGCAAGGATATGGGATCTTGTTGAAAGGTACAAGATCTCAATTCTTTATACCACGCCAACTGCATTGCGCATGTTCATGAAATATGGAGACTTACTCCCAAACTCAAAAGATCTCTCAAGCTTGAGGCTTCTTGGTACTGTGGGAGAGCCGATAAACCCTGAGGTCTGGGAATGGTATTTCCGCGTAATTGGGAAAGAAAGATGCCCTATAGTAGATACTTGGTGGCAGACTGAGACCGGTGGAACACTAGTCTCACCTGTGCCAGGACTTGAAACTATTCCACTAAAACCTGGCTCGGCAACAAGGGGACTGCCGGGAATCAATGTCGCAGTAGTTGATGAGCAAGGCAATGAACTTCCACCTGACACAAAAGGATATCTTGTTGTCAGGGACCCATGGCCTGGAATGCTTCTCTCTTTATGGGAAGACGATGAGAAATACAAATCTGTTTACTGGTCAAAATACAAGACCATGTACTATCCTGGAGATTATGCGATTCAAGACAAAGATGGATACTTTTGGATGTTAGGAAGAGCAGACGATGTCCTAAAGGTGGCAGGCCACAGGCTTGGAACGTCAGAAATAGAGAGCGGTTTTGTATCGTACAAATCGGTGGCCGAAGCTGCCGTATGCGGAATCCCCCATGAAGTAAAGGGCGAATCCATTATAGTATTTTTGGTTCTAAGAGAGGGCATAACATCAAGTAAAGAACTGGAAAGGGAACTAATCGAACATATACGAAAGGTAGTAGGACCAATTGCAACTCCTGACCATCTGTACTTTGTCTCAAAACTTCCAAAGACTAGGAGTGGAAAGATTATGCGAAGGCTACTAAAATCTGTAGCAAATAATGAGAAGATTGGCGACATAAGCACGCTGGAAGACGAGGCAGCAGTAGACGAAGTGCGCACTGCATTCAACGAACTCTCACAAACAATTCAACAAAATAAGACTAAATAGAAACTAGCTGGAGCTTGGAATTTGCAGTTATGTTGAATTTGTTAACAAAGCCTGCAGTAACCTCAAGTACATATTTTGCAAGTTTTCCTCCACCATTGTCCACTGTGCATGTGGCAGTTTCAAGCGCAGATTTGCAGGGCTGTACATATTTTGCAATGTGAACTACATTTCCGTTACCATCGAACCAAATTATGTCTAGTGGAAATTGCATGTTTAGCATCCATATTGGAACTACTTGCTCATTGTCCATTACAAAGATCATTCCCTGATTGTAAGTGAGAGGGTCTTGAAACATCAAGCCCCTGGCTCTTTGAGCGTCTGTCTCTGCTATCTGAACATCTAGTGTGACATTGTCCACCTTTATGGTTCCCATTGGGAATTTTACCTCTGCAAGTTTAGAATCGGAGGGAATTGTTAGCACTCCTACGATACCAATTATGGCAGCTGTGATTGCTATTGGAATTAATATCTGGCCTCTTGTTGCCACAAACTCACTGGCATCTAGTCTAGTTAAAAACCAATGGGAAAAATTCTTGGTGGCGAAAAAAACTATCGTATCTTGTCCTTAAAGTCGGCGATGCCTTTTGCAAAGTTCTTCGTCTCGTGTCCAATGTCGGATATTGTAGCACCATTGTAAACCTTGTCCAAGTACTTGCCAGCTATTATCATTGGAATGCCGGCTGCTGTTGTCAACGGTTCAGGAGACAGCAAAAAGATGAATCCTATCTTTTGAATCTTCTTGCCAGGAGCTGGGGCGCGTTGAAGTGAGCCAAGTGCACGTGCAGTTCCACGGTCATCTAGTGCTCCCAATGTAGAAT
>JAGWGO010000094.1 GCA_028867395.1 Nitrososphaerota archaeon
TAACAAAAGAAGAACTAGATAAAAAAATAGAAAAGGCAAAAAAGGCTTTTTCCGACTGGAAAAGAGATATCAAAAGAAGATCGGATTTTATCAATATCTTTGCCGATGTGCTACGAAAGAACAAGCAACAACTGGCACTCACTGCTACAAAAGAGATGGGAAAGGCAATCAAGGAATCTCTCTCTGAGGTTGAAAAATGTGCATGGGTAATGGAGTTTTATGCTGACAACGGTGCAACATTTCTTCACGACGAATCGATAAACACTGATGCAAGGAAGAGCTTCATCGCATTTGAACCAATAGGTGTGATAGGCAGCATTATGCCTTGGAACTTTCCATATTGGCAAGCCTTGAGGTTTGCCGCGCCATCGCTTATGGCTGGGAACGTCGTTGTACTAAAACCAGCAAGCGCGACAATGCAGTGTGGAATTGAGATTGAAAACATGTTTCGCAAAGCAGGCATACCTGACGGAGTTTTCCAGACTGCAATAGCAAACTCTACGATGGCAGAGCAACTGATAGATTCAGTTAACGGAGTAACTTTCACCGGTAGTAACTTGGCTGGCTCAAAGGTGGCACAGCGGGCTACATCTCAAGTGAAAAAGTGCGTCTTGGAACTCGGCGGTAGCGACCCTTTCATAGTGTGTTCTGACGCTGACGTGGAAAAGGCATCAAGCGGAGCTGTAAAGGGGCGCTTTATCAACTGCGGGCAGAGCTGTATTGCATCAAAGAGGTTCTTTGTCACAAAAAATCTCGCCAAGGAATTTATCGAAAAGTTTGTTCAAAAGACCGAAAAATTAGTGGTGGGTGATCCTACATCAGACTCTACAGATGTTGGACCTTTGGTAAACTCTGCAGGTCTTGAAAAGATAGAAGAACTTGTAAAAGACGCTGTTGACAAAGGAGCCCAAATACTGAGTGGTGGAAAGAGAGTTGGAAACAAGGGGTACTTTTACAGTCCAACTATCCTTGGAAACGTAACGCCGAATATGCGCATAGCACAAGAGGAGGCATTTGGACCTGTTGCTCCAGTGACGGTTGTGCAAGACGAGATAGAAGCAATACGCCTTGCAAACGAGTCGCAATATGGCCTTGGAGGAAGTATATGGACACAGGACCTTGACAAGGCAGACAAGATGTCAAGAATGATAGAATCAGGAATAATAACGGTAAACAACGTTGTTGTATCTGATCCGAGAATTCCGTTTGGGGGAGTAAAGCAGAGCGGATTTGGTAGGGAATTATCAAGATACGGGATGCTCGAGTTTGTTAATATCAAGTCAGTTAGATTCTATGACAACCTCATAGTGCAACATCACGTTGAGTGATTTGATTTTTCACAATTCTTGAGTGCAAACTAGTGCACAAAATTGCACAGGTCTTTTAGCATATGATATACTACTTGTTTACATGGAAGAAAAAGACCTAGGGTACTATCTAGAGTCTCTGCTAAAGTATGATTTGGAATATGTAAGTGTGATAAATCCTCAAGGAAGAATACTAGATCACACATCGAGGCATCTCGATTTGAGTCAAGGAAAACTTGAGATGCTTTGCATGGGTATAAGACTTCAGCACTCGATGCAGTCTGACTTTGATGAGGATCTAGGTGCTGTAAACTACATAGTGACAGAAAGAGATAATCTGAAATTCATATCGGTACCTATCTTGTCTAATGTGATTCTTGCTATTGCAAAAAAAGGAAAAGACCACAAACCTCTGATTGAAAAGTTACTATCAAAGGAATTCTTCAGTGATCTAAAAACTCAACTTGACCAGTACAATACAGTGACCATCGGGATAGGCGCCTGATTTTCAAATCTGTTCATTTACTCAATAATATTGCAGCAGAGTGCACCTGAACGACGTTACGCAATATTAATCAGTATGAGTCTAGCAAACCGTGCAATGGATGATGAATCTATAGGCGAGAAGAACAAGACAGTCACATTTAGGATAGACAAGGAGGTCCTTGACAAGATCAAGTCCCATGCATCATTTGAGAGGATAACACTTAATGCACTAGTCAACCAGCTCTTGGCACATGCTGTAGAGTGGGACTTGGTTGCAGCAAAATCAGGGTGGGTACCTGTCTCTAAAGTGCTACTCATGGCATGGTTTGACAAACTAGACGACAAGGTGATTCAAAATATCGCTGAAGAAAAAGGACGACTCATTTCAAGAGACATGCTATATGCAATGAAAGGCAAGTATGATATATGGGAGTGGATATCAGTTCTGAGAGGAAGAGCAAAAGCAGCAGGATTTAGCTTTACCCAACTAGAAGACAAAAACGATATAAAGTTTATCATGCGTCATGATATGGGAATAAAGTGGTCAAAACACTTTAAATCATTTTACGAGTCAGCATTCAAGGAGCTTGGATGCGCAATAAAATTTGATTTAACTGAAAACACTATCGTATACAAGCTTGACAAAAAATATGCCCAGAGTGAAGAGTAAAAAGGTGATTATCCATGACATATGACAAGAACTCAAAAAAAGCACTGGCTTTGCATAAAAAACTAAAAGGGAAGATAATTGTTACAGGGAAGGTAAAAAACCTAAAGGCAAGTGAGATAAAACTAATTTACACTCCGGGGGTTGCTGCTGTTTGTGAGGAGATTTATCATCACCCAGAAAAAAAATATGACCTTACATCCAAAGGAAATAACGTCGCAATTGTAACCGACGGTACAAGGATATTGGGACTTGGAAACATTGGTCCTTATGCAGCATTGCCAGTAATGGAGGGAAAGGCGGTGTTATACCAAGAGTTTGGGCAAGTAAGCGCATTTCCAATCTGTCTTGCAACTACAAAGAAAGAGGAGATAATAACAGCAGTCAAGGCAATAGAGCCTGCCTTTGGCGCAATAAACTTGGAAGACATCGAGTCTCCAAAGGTACTTGAAGTATCAGATGAGCTTACAAAGTCATTATCAATACCTGTATTTCATGATGACAGACACGGAACCTCTGTAGTGGTGCTTGCTGGACTTTTAAACTCACTAAAACTGGTCAAAAAGAAGAGCTCAACAATCCGAGTAGTTGTTGCAGGCGCAGGATCTGCCGGATATGGCATATGCAAATTACTCGTGGCCGCAGGATGTGAAAACTTGCTTGTCACAGACTCTGACGGCATAATCTACAAGGGAAGGCGACAAAACATGAACAAGTACAAAACCGATATTGCAAATATCACAAACCCGAACAGGGAAAAAGGTCTGCTAAGTGACGCACTACAAAATGCCGATGTTTTCATAGGCGTCTCAGGGATAAATAACCTGATAACTCCGCAGATGATAAAAGAGATGAACAGAGAACCCATAATCTTTGCCCTTACAAATCCAGACCCTGAGATAAAGCCAGAACTTGCGAAAAAAGCAGGTGCGAGAATTGTAGCAACAGGGAGCTATCTGTATCCAAACAAGGTCAATAATGCTCTTGTGTTTCCTCACTTGATGAGGGTGATACTTGACAGAAAAATAAAGAAGATAACAATGGACTTGTTGCTTGCCACTTCGCGCGCAATAGCAGCTACAGTTACAGACAAGAAACTACACTATGACAATATCATGCCAGACATGTACGACAAAAAAATTCAAGGTAACATAGTGCGGGCAATCTCAAAATCAAGATAACAAATCTCATCAAATTTTTCTTATTGATATCTACTGCACATTATCAACTACAAGCAAAGTGTTTTGGCCCTTCCATGTTATTATCTATGCAAAACAGGGGCATTTTTGCCCTAGCTGTTCAATAAACTTGAGGCTGTATCTACCTGAACCACAACCAATGTCTGCCGCTTGAACGCATTGAGATTCTCTTATCTTTTTTGTAATGAACATGATAGGGCTAGATCCGTGGTTCTAAGTTTTTGGTACCGTGGTGCAATATGCAAAAAGTGATCATGCATTCTATTTAGCATTGAAATTTTTTTATTGGTAAGCGGTTTCATTATTCAAATAATAGTCTGATAATTTTAAAACCTTAGCCATAACCGATAAAAACCATGAACAAGCAATAGTGCGCAAACGCATCTGTTCTGGTAGTGATTGTATCTAGGAAGACGTTTGAGTACAACGGCAAACCATCCCCCTACCCGTCAATTCGATACAGGTTCTGCATGGGAGAACTTGGCAATTCAGGCAACATCTCAAGGACTTTCGACACACGCAATGCAAGGATTTGACTATGATAAGGCCAAAAAAGATCTTGAAGTCCCAGACGTGATTGAGGTGGTTGCGATGGTGGCAATTGGAAAAAAGCCTCAAAAGAAAGATTATAGGTTGAACTCCAACAGCGTGAGGTACCAACCGACAGGAAACCACTTGATGAGATAATCATGGAAGGCAAATTTGTAAGTAACCCATGATGAGACGACCCGCAGATCCTTTGACCTATTTATTGTCTAAACCATGATTTTCTAAGAAACCGATTAATACTGGTAAAAGGAGTGAATCTCATCTTGCCTATAGACACTGGAGACTCTGCATGGGTAATGATAGCTTCCAGTTTGGTATTGCTTATGATTCCTGCTCTTGGAATGTTTGAAGCGGGGCTATTGCGAAAAAAAATGCAGTATCCGTCTTCATGCAGATCTTTTTTGGCCTTGCCCTGCTTAGTGTGATGTGGTTTACGTTTGGATTTAGTTTAACATTTGGACCTGATACCGGTTCTGGAATCTCAGGGAATCTTGATTGGGCGTTTCTAAAAGGAGTTCCTCAAAATGATTCTGTCAAATACGCGCCAATGATTCCAGGTGTACTCTTTGCAATGTTTCAGATGATGTTTGCTGTTATCACTCCATTAATTCTAACTGGAGCCGTGGCAGAGAGGATGAAGTTCAGTGCTTACATCTTATTTATTGTGGCATGGAGTGGCTTGATCTATTATCCTCTTGTTCATTGGATATGGGGAAATGGCTGGCTGCACAGCCTTGGTGTAGTAGATTTTGCGGGCGGAATAATAATCCACACAACAACTGGAGTGGGTGGCATCGCTGCAGCACTAGTGCTTGGCCGAAGACTAAATTTCGGACCAGGAATAATGGTTCCGCATAGCATTCCGCTTGCAGTACTCGGCTCTTCCCTTCTCTGGCTTGGGTGGTTTGGATTCAATGCAGGAAGTGCATATTCAGCAGGTAGCACGTCAGGTCTTACAATCATAAATACCCAGATTGCATCCGCAGTCTCTGCACTGATATGGGTAGTCATATTTTGGATCCGAACTAAAAAATCCAGTGTCATTGCAGCAATAAATGGCGCGGTAGCAGGTCTTGCAGGTATCACTCCTGCATCTGGATACGTAGGAGTTGAATATGCGTTCATTATCGGAATTGTTTGTGGATTTGCATCGTCGCTCACCGTACCGCTCTTTAAATCTCGATTGAAAATTGATGATGCGCTAGACATTGGTTCTGTGCATGGTGTAGCTGGAATACTGGGATCTCTGCTAGTGGGTGTGTTTGCAAGTTCAGTGGTAAATCACGCAGGTGTAAACGGTTTGTTGTTTGGAAACTGGCATCAACTTGAATCTCAGGCAATAGGGGTGGGCATTGCAATTTTGATGGGATTTGGAGGCACGTGGGCAATCTTAAAAGTACTTCAAGTGCTGATTCCAATAAGGGTCTCGCCGGAAGTGGAAGAAGCAGGACTAGATATTTCAGAACATGCAGAACGTGCATATTCTGATGAAGACGAGTTTGGAAAATTATAACACGTGATAACCTTGAATACCTTAAAATAGAAAAAATCCTCATTTTATGTTGCAAATGGCTGGATTTGAGAAGGACTGCCCAATATGCAAGAAAAAATTCACTAGTCTTTTAGAGTATACCACTCATCTTGGAAAAGACCACCGAGACATTCCAACCGACCGCATATTGAATATGGGTAAAGAAGAAAAATTTAGCATGGCTGACAGGTAGGCATGACAAACTCTACACGGTTATCTTACCTATGAATTCCTCAATTGGGTGATCGTTTCTGAAATCTGTGAGAAACTCTTCGATGGACTTGACAACCTCTAGATGAGAGTTACCAAAGACCTCCTTTAAGATCTCACTTAGGTATTGGGGATGATCATACGCATCCATTATGGCGCAGTGGTATTTTTCAGAAAATAACTTTTCAACTTTATCAAAAACTGGCCTGCCCATCTGCAAGAGAGTCTTCTCTATTGATAATCCTACCAGTATCTTTTCCACCCGTTTGCGATTTGCGTCCATACTCTTGGTATCTTGGCTGAATACTAAAGAACAATGGAACATCGATGCTCCTTTTGATTCCAAATTGGA
>JAGWGO010000095.1 GCA_028867395.1 Nitrososphaerota archaeon
CCGCAAACTATGGAATTAAAATATAATGTTGACACAAGTTTTGTCATGAAGACAAAAATATCAGGAAGAAACAGTACAATGGGCATACTGTACGGCTCTTTGGCTATTGTAGCTATGGCAGCTGTAGCGCCGTATGTTACTGCTTATGGAATAAATTATGCCTACACACAGCAGTCCAATCCCTGCGTAAACAATCCAAATCCATGTACCTATGGAATAAAATACACTAGTTCAGACAATCCCTACGGCCCCTCACAAAGTATAGCATGGGGAATCGGGCTCGGAGTAGCTGGTCTGTTAGCTGGTGTCGGAGTATCTACAACAATGAGGCGCTCGCGTTAATTCTAGACAACGCACAAAGATGTGGATAAAGAATTGTCCATGATGTTGGACAACAAGATTGGCATGCAGTCATGACTGCAACCGCCATTCCCCGGCGTCATCAGAACTGTTTTTTATTACCTGTATATGTCGCTATCAAACTTGTTCTTGATGTCATATCTTATGTATCACGCCATGGATCCAGCCTTCAAGGTTTAAGATGCATCATATAGTCTCCATTTCCTGTAGCACCGTCTTTAGCTGCAAGAGTCCTGACGCTCTCTCATCTTGACAAACTTCTGGAATTTTTTCAGGCAATAATTGTATTCCTTCCTCATTTCTTCTGATTTTATTGCGCTGTGAAACAGCAACAACGATCTGTCCTGCATACCTGATTACCGCCTAAACTACTTTAAGCTAGGATCCTCCTAGCTGATAGAAAGCTTTAAACTCAGATTTTTGTGCACAATATTTCAACGCCCTTGTAGTATAGAGAGGATTTGGATAAGATCCAATCCTTGTATAGCCCGGTCTAGAATGGGGCCCTGTCACGGCCTCGACGCGAGTTCAAATCCCGCCAAGGGCGCTTACACTTTTCTTTAATGACTCAAATGGAATTTGTCTGCAAGCCCTAACTTGACAGTTTCAATTTTTCAATTGTTTCATTGAGAATCTCTTGATTTGACGCTGCAATGAACGAGATTTTCTTGTCATAACCTAGGTCAGAATCAAGTGGATTCGAATTCCTGTCTACAATAATTCCTCCAGCTTCTGATGCTATTAGGTAGCCAGCAGCAACATCTGTGATCCTCAATTTCTCTCTAAGGTCAACAAATAGGTCTACCAGTCCACGTGCAAATATTGCAAGTTCTAGTGCAACAGCACCAAAATGTCTGATATGGTTTGAAGCCGAAATGATTGGAGCCAACCTCTGTAAAGAATCAGGTGATATTCCTGACAAATCAAGACCGACTACAAAATAAAGTGGTTTTTCTTTGTGAACTGTAATCTTTTTTCCGTTCATAAATGCACCTTTGCCTTTTGATGCAGAATATAGATCACCACTATACAGATCAATGATTACTGCATCAGTAACAGAACTAAGTCTGTCATTTGTAGCAAATGCAAGAGAACAACAGGAAAAGGGAATTCCCCTCACGGCATTTGTGGAACCATCCACAGCATCCATTATAACGAAACCTTCATGATTGTCTAAAATCTCTACTCTGCCACATTCCTCGCCAATGACTACGCATGAAAAACTAATTTCCCTTAGATAGTCTAGAACTGCTTTTTCTGCCAGTATGTCTATTCCTCGTGATATATCTCCTCCAGCACCCCTCCCAAAATCTCCAGCTGATTCTTTTGTTCCTGGTAAATGCTTGACATTGTTATAGGCCCTCTTTGCAGCTTCTTCTAGAATCTCTATTTTTTTCACAGATTTTTTATTTTTGATCCTAATTTATTTCAAGTAACGTTGAAGATAGCTCAATGCATAAATAACAAAAGTAATTGTGCCAATGTGTGAGCAGCAAAGACGAGTCAATTTTTAGCAAAGAAGCATTAATGTCAACAAAACCAGGCAAGGATATAGTAAAACAAGCCTTGTTTAAGAGCAAGGGATACAGGCAATTTGACAAGTATAAAAAAGAGGCAGAAGAGGAGTTTCCAAAATTTACAAAAAGATTTGCTGATGACTTGTATAGACAAATAAAATCTGACGGTATGCCTCATGAAACACAAGAAAAATTTGCTGCAGAGGTAGGCTCAAATGAGATTATTCTTGAGAAATCCCAAATAGAGCCTGTAAAAAAAAGGTTAGAGGATTACAATACTCTAATTGACAGGATTACCAGAATTCTCAATTCCAACTTTGTCAAAATGACATTTCCTGTCTTTAGCGCCCTTTATGACGCATCATCTCAGCACTTTGGAGATGGCGATGCTAAATTGAAGACTGATCTAATAGACGGTCACATTATTGCAATAGATCTAAGTGAACCAATGGACAGAATAATGGACAAAGATGAAGACGTGGAATATCTTGATGACTATAAACTAATGAACCCATACATTTTGCAGCTTGCTAGAACTAAGATTGCAAGTGGCGGACAACAGGTGTTAGAGGAGTTTGAAAAAGGTTTCAAAGATGCCAGGATTGGCCAATATGTGGATTTCAAATTGAAAATGAAACCAAGAAGCATAACAGAAGAAGCCATGATTGAATGTTATAAAAAATACAGAGCTGTTATGGGAACCGCAGGAAAAAATATGGCGCTTGCACGCCTTCCTCTTGGAGAAATCTTCTATTTAGGAATGGCAAAAGCTGCCGAGTCGGTAGGATGCGGTAATGAGATTGAGGATTCTATAAAAAACAAATTTGTCAAAGTACCTTCTTGGCCACTTTATTATACAATACTTACAAGTGACATACAGAAAGGATTTGAGTTTACTATGAAAAAGAGTGAGATGTATCTGGAAGAGGCAAGACTTGCTTTGGATCTCTTACCCGGAAACTTTTCACATAGAGACTTTCTAGAGTTTCTATTTCTTACTGTGGAACACTATAACTCATTCTGGTTCAACCAGCTACAAAAACAAAAACTTTGGTCAGAATTTGAATCAAAGCTTCCCAAGTGATGTAAAATGATGTGGTCTGAAAAATATAGGCCAAAAAATCTCCTTGAAATGATTGGTAATGAGGCGGCAAAAGAATCGTTTGTCAAGTGGGTTACAAAGTGGGTAAAGGGAACAAAGCCATTGCTATTGGTTGGACCTCCTGGAATTGGGAAAACCACTATGGCCTGGCTTGGAGCAAAACAGTTTGGATATGACTTGATAAGTCTTAATGCAAGCGATGTCAGAAACAAACAGCGCATACAAGAGATACTGAACCCCGTGCTAGGAAATACAGGTCTTCTCGGGAAAATTATGATCTTTGTAGATGAAGTAGATGGAATTCATGGCAGAGCAGATTTTGGAGGAGTAAGCGCACTAGTGGATATTCTAAAGGAACCAACTGTTCCAATAGTCTTGGCTGCAAATACCGATAGTTCTGATAAAATGAAAGATATCAAAAAAGTCACAACAACAATAAGGATGAAGCCCATTCCTCCTAGGCTGTTAAGATTCTATCTAGAATCAATTTTACGAAAAGAGGGAGAATCATTGAAGATTGGGACCATGATAAAACTGGTCCTTGATTCCCGAGGCGATATAAGATCGATTCTAAATTCTGCCCAAGTACTTGTGTCTGGATTTGAGCTTCAAACGGAAAAATCATTTGAAACGACAGATATGGAATCTGCAGTCAATGCATTCTTCAAAGCAAGATCATCAGAGGAGGCAATGGCTATTCTTTACTCATTAAGAATTGATCCCCAAGAAAAGATAAACGCATTTTATTCGAGCGTAATAACAAGTCCCCTTTCAAAGGAAGACATGAAGGAGATGCTTGATGTCATCTCTCAAGCCGATATGTTATATGGTAAAATAATACGCAAGCAACAGTGGAGACTGTTGCGGTATCTGGATTCGATCCTCATCAAACTTTACAAGCAAGATACTGCAGTAAGATATTCACAATATAATCTTCCGTGGCCTCTGATTACCAGACTAAGATGGGATGGCAAAGCCATAAAAGAATTGGAGGCAAGCCTTGCAAAGCAAATGCATGTTTCTCGAAGCAGTTTTGCAACCTTTTATCTTCCATATTTTCTGATGTGCGTTAAAAACAAGGTATTGGATATGGATTTCAATGCAACTGAAAGCGAAATCATCCAAAAAGAGGTGGCTAGTCTAAAATGAGCTGGCGAGCCATACCAATGAAATTTCCCGGGAATTGTATAGTATGCAAGAAAAAGATCGAGGTAAACGAAGTGGCCTTGTGGGCAAAAGGGATAGGCGTAAAACATCAGGCGTGTGCCGATGTTTTAGAACTTCGATGCGCTGTCTGTGGTGGTCCTGCGGGATGTCAACAATGCGAGTTCATGGACGACTGTGACAGAAACAAAGTCTCGCAACTATGTATATGCAAAAAATGCTATGAGGGAAAAGAATCATTTACCCTATATCAAAAAGCTATAGCAAAGCATTATCCGATCTTAAATCTATAGAATTGATCTAGACGGAACGTCAAGTAAAAAGTTAAAATTTACCCCTCTTGGATTGAGATCTATGACTGATGAGGCCACAAAGATAGCTCCTCTTGATCCCGCATTTCACGGTGAGTCAAACTATGAAGTGGGGCTAGAAGGCCTCCTCGAGGAGACACGAGCAAAGATTAGAAAATTACAGTCTGATCCACACACAACCCAAGACACCTTGCGAGAGGCCACTGAAAAGTTACAGGTCTTGAAGGGCCTCTGGGAAAACTATCATATCGGAATGAATGTTTTCAGAAATGCAAAGGGTGGTCGTGACGGCATCCGAGAAGTCAAACCTGAGTAAATTAATATAGGTTAAAAATCGCTTCTAATTCGAAACATGCACTCTGAAAAACTGAAAAATTTTCTTCAGAAGCGACGACAAGCAGAACAGAGTGGTGGTGAAGAAAGAATTGTCGCACAACATGAAAAAGGCAAACTCACTGCACGAGAACGAATCGATCTTTTACTTGATGAGGGCAGCTTTACCGAGATAGACTCTCTTGTGACTCATCACTATTACGAATTTGACATGCAAAACAAGAAATTCTTTGGAGACGGCGTGATAACAGGATACGGAACCATCAACGGTCGCAAAGTTTTCCTTTTTGCTTATGACTTCACAGTTCTTGGCGGTACGTTAAGTGAGATGGGTGCTAAAAAAATAACAAAAGCCATGGAGCATGCCACACGAGTGGGTTGTCCAATAATTGGAATAGCAGACTCTGGAGGTGCAAGAATTCAGGAGGGCATACTAAGTCTTGATGGTTTTGCAAGCATATTCTATCATAATCAACTTGCTTCTGGTGTAGTTCCACAAATTACCTGTAGCATAGGACCATCTGCCGGTGGAGCAGTGTATTCTCCTGCAATGACAGATTTTGTTATAATGGTTGATAAACTTGCAACAATGTTTGTGACTGGTCCAGAGGTAGTCAAAACTGTTCTTGGAGAAGAGGTCTCATTTGATGAGCTTGGAGGTGCAATGTCCCATGGAAAAATTAGTGGTGTCTCACATTTTGTTGCTAAAAATGAATATCAGTGTATGGATCTTGTCAAGACTCTATTATCATACATACCACAAAATAGTACTGAAGAACCGCCTGTTGTTGAGACTGGCGATGATCCAAACAGGCTCGATAATAACCTGATACATATTGTTCCGGAAAATCCATTACAACCATATGATATGAAAGAAATTATCCACTCAATTGTCGATAATCATCAATTCTTTGAGATTCATGAATTGTTTGCGCAAAATGTCATTGTAGGTTTCGGTAGATTCCATGGAAAAACTATGGGAATTGTTGCCAATCAACCAATGGTGCTGGCCGGTGCACTTGATATAGACTCGTCAAACAAGGCAGCAAGATTTGTACGGTTCTGTGATTGTTACAATATTCCAATTGTTACACTTGTTGACACTCCAGGATACATGCCTGGCACCAACCAAGAACATGGAGGCATAATTAGGCACGGAAGCAAGCTTTTGTATTCATACTGTGAGGCAACTGTTCCAAAAATAACCATCATAGTAGGAAAAGCCTATGGAGGGGCTTACATTGCAATGGGAAGCAAGAATTTAGGTACAGATATGAACTTTGCATGGCCCACAGCTCAGATAGCAGTGTTAGGTTCCGAGGCAGCAGTAAGAATAATGAATAGAAAAGAACTAGAATCTGCAAAGGATCCAGTTGCCTTGAAAAAACAACTTGTTGACAACTTTACTGAAAAATTTGCAAATCCATATGTGGCCGCATCGTATGGCACCATTGATAGCGTTATTGACCCAGCTGAAACAAGACCTGCTATTATTCGAGCTCT
>JAGWGO010000096.1 GCA_028867395.1 Nitrososphaerota archaeon
CGATAAAAGAAAATGCGATAGATGCTATCAAAGGCCTGAAGCAACTCGGCATCGAGATTACGATGTTGACCGGTGACAATGAAAAGACAGCCAAGGCCATTGCACGCAAACTAGGAATAGATGACGTACTTGCAGAGGTGCTGCCAAATCAGAAAGAAGAGATGATTAAAAAACTAAAATCAGAAGGGAAAGTTGTAGCAATGGTTGGAGACGGAATAAACGACGCCCCGGCTCTTGCAGCAGCCGATCTTGGAATTGCGATAGGAAGTGGAACAGATGTGGCAAAAGAGACGGGTGGAATTGTTCTCATCAAAGAAGACCTCAGGGATGTAGTAATAGCAGTTGAGATAAGCAAAAAGACTGTATCTAAGATAAAACAAAATCTGTTCTGGGCATTTGCATACAACACAGTCCTAATTCCAGTTGCAGCTGGGGCACTGGTACCTGTGTTTGGCGCAACCATGTACAGTTACCTGCCATTTCTTGCAGCAGGTGCCATGGCAGTAAGCTCTGCCACCGTTGTTGGAAACTCGCTCTTGCTTGGAAAATACAACCCGGCATGAATCAACATATGAAATTTTAGATGAAATAAGAAATACGTGAAACAATTTTTGGCCAGTAGATGTTATACAGTAAAAACCGTGCAATCCTGACAAAATATTGCCTTGACAGATCTCTTTTTATCTTAGAATTGTAAAACATCTGTCAAACAGAAATCTAGTTTAGGATAAGATTTGCATGGACATGAAACTAATACTTAGGGGAAAGACGATTGAAGACGAACCTACAGTTGATGCTATATTCAAGATTCTTGGAGACAAGTACTCAAGAAGGATACTAGAGTCCTTGACCGACTCGCCCAAGTCAGCACTTGACATAAGCAAAGAATGCAAGATTTCTCCTGCACTTGCTTACAAGAAGATAAAGAACCTCAAAAAGTGTGATCTAATACAGGTCTATACCTCTGTTATAGTCGATGGAAGGAAATACTCTGTTTACAAGAGCAAGGCACATCCAATCATGGTGCTCTTAAATCACAAGTTTCCATCCCAGACCATAGTGTTTGACTCTGACAACCTTGTTAACTGTCTTGGCTGTGAGTCATTGAACTGTGGTGTTTACTATGATGAGAGATACAATGGGGTACGTAGCATCTGTTATTCTTGTGGTGCCAATTGGCCAGAGTCATGATTATATCCTAAAACTGTATTACGTCCAGTTCTTCTTCTTACCATATTCTGCAAGTATATTTGATATTCTCTCAAAAGAGTCCTGGGAAACATCGCCTTGTTCTATGGATGTTTGCACGATTGTCTCTAGTTTGATCTGTCTTTGATGTATCATCTTCATTACCTCCTCAAACAATCCCTTTAGGATCTCCGACTCTTCGTCAGGCTCGGCAGACATGATGGTTATTTTGTTCCAGCTGGGTTAAATGTTATGAATTGAATATATGGAAAATCAAGTTTTGACAGAGCTGCTTGAAATATCACGATGACGTATAGATATTATGCCAACTGCATATGTCATGATTGCGTGCGATTACGGCCAAGAAGAACAAGTGCTAGAAGAGTTGAGAGCAATAGATAGAGTGAAAGAGGCACATGGTACTCAAGGCCACTATGATATTGTAGCGGAGATAGAGTCCAAGAATACCAACGAGATCAACGATACCGTTTCTGAAAAGATAAGGCGTATCAGTGGAGTGCGCTCTACGTTGATACTTTTGGCACAGTGCTAATGGCACTAAATGCGTAAATACTTTGAAGCCTATTTTCTCCCATGAGCAAGGAAAATTCAGGGATGGACACAAGCTTCTTTGAGGGCCTCATTGAATCACTTGCCGACAAACACTCGCAACTAGACATCAATTTCCAAAAGACCAACATCAAGTTGCCTGGAATTGAAAAGACACTGGAAATAGATGGACTCGTTACGCTGACTGTACACGTACGAGAACTTACAGAAGAAGAGAAAAAGGCATCATCGAAGAAAAATGTCGTATTGATGACCCCTAAGAGCTAGAGTATTCGTAATATGCGCCTTAGCTTCAAGGGATTGAAATGAAGAGACGTGCCGAATCTGGAAGGGGAACCTGTGGAAAGGAGTCGGTCTCCTTTGTCATACAATGAAAAACTCCACCCCTTTTTTGCAAACTTTTTTGCGAAGTGAGACGATTCTAGAAAGATCTCGCCCTTGGACATCTTCTTCTCAAACAAACTAGATATTTTCAGGTTTGCTTTCTCAAGACCTGATGCTTCAAGCTCAAATGACTTGGAGTTACTGTCAACTGATATGATAGGCTTGCCGTCAACACTTATTGTCACCTTGCCTTGAGTTATCATGTCAATCATACCGTCGCCAATCACAAACTATATTGGATTTCTTTTGATTTAACGTTTCTTGAAATATGCCAATCTTTGTGGAAGAAAGATTTGGGTAAAGTATTTTTAGTAAGCTATTGCAATTGTTAAAAAGTGAGTGCAAACACAATTAAAAAAGCAAAAGCTTTGGCAAAGGACGGGGTAGTCAAGGTCGAAGAAGATCTGTATCAAGTCAAGTCTTCAAGCGATCCTACCAAATCTTATTTTGTAACCTCTGAGAGCTGTGAATGTGAAGGGTTCAAGAACTTTTACAAGTTTCACCATGGCAAAGGTCTCAAGGCAAATTGCTCCCATCTAGAGGCAGTAAGAATTTTCAAAAAGAGGTGTGAGAAAAAATCTAGAGAATAATCGGGACTAGGCTCCCTTGTATAAAATGAGATACTCGTCAGGCCTCTCTCTTTCCTTCTTGGCGTTGAGAGCATCTTGGTATCTGTCATAGTGTTCTATGACGTAGAGTCTTCTACCAATAGGTTCAAAATAGTTAATGCCACAGAGATTGAATCCATTTTCAGGAGTAAGTGATATTTTTTCTTCATCGGTTACATCTGAGCTCAAGTCAACTCGCCTGTGTTAGTTTCTGTTGTAAAAACCTAGTGTGATAAATCAACTGTTCTCTAAAATTATCTGTTGGAGGTCTTCAGGTTTTTCTACAACGTAATCAGGGTTTGATTTTTGCAGTGCAGTCTTTGTGTTGTATCCCCATGCAACACCTATGACTCGGATGCCTGCTTTTTTTGCCGCCTCGACATCTCTTATCTCATCTCCTACGTATATCGGATCATCATGAGGGATGGTTTTTTCCTTCATCAATTTTTTGAGTAGCCTGCTCTTTCCATAGACTGCCCTTCCAGTATAGACAAAATCAAACAACTGAAGGTCATTATTCTTCAAAAACTCGTTAACGTTTTCCCTGGAGTTTGTAGTAAGTATGCCCAAGACACATCCCTGCTTTCTCAGGTTTACCAGTGTATCTCTAATATCTACTGCAGTCTGCAGATGAACTATCTCTTTGTTCATCTCAAACCTTATCTTTCTTACAACAATTGGCAACTTGAAGATGGAAATTCCTAGGTGCTTTAGGACCTCGCTTGGCCTTTTTTCTCGGATCTTTGGTATGTCAGTTAACGGTATCTTACGATATCCGTAATGATCGGCAAACTTGTTTGCTATCTTTATCACTACCGAGAGCGTGTCTGCTATGGTGCCGTCAAAGTCAAAGACGATTGTAGGCATTAAAAATCAGCCGTAAAGTCCCTTAAAGACTGTTGTGAATTGACAAGATTATCTCTGGGGGTATGCAGATTAAACTTAGCTTATTAATTTCCTGCAATCTATTGCATTTTTCCTTTAGATTACTAGTATGAATAAATAGTATACAATCAGGTTTACCGAAGTAACTATGACACCTATCTTGAGAAACTCGAGAAATGTAAACGGCTTGATGTTCTTTGCTTCAGAAGCTTGAATTATTATGATGTTTGATGCGGCGGCCAATATGGTAAGATTTCCTGATATGGTACTTGCTGCAGCTAGCATCATCCATGAAGAAACATTAGAACCGGTAAATCCGTTTTGTATCATTACATAGTGGTAAAGCGAGACAAACGGTACATTGCTTAGGATCTGCCCAAGTGTTACACTTGAAATAGATATTATCGCATTGCTTTGAACAAGATCACTTGGGTTTGGCACAGGGGTGTTCTTGATTATCATGGGTATTGCGCCAGAAGACCAGACTGCTGCGGTAACAACAAACATTGCAGCAAAAAACACAAGAACAGAATAATTGACATTTTGTATTACCTCTCTTCTGTCACGGCTTATGACGTACAGTGCTGCCGCCCCTGCGAGAGCAACAAAGCTAAGATTGATGTCTGCAACTTTCAAGAACTTCAAGACCTCGGAAATGAAAAACCCCGCGATTGTTGCAACCAACACACCAATTGATATCATGGCAAGAGGTCTGTTTGTGATGGCGGCGTTTTCCAAAGATATGTTTTCCAAGTTTACCTGCAGTAAGTCTTTTTTGAAGTATGCGCGAAGAATGTAGTAAGTGAGAAAGAGGTTGATAATAGTTGGAACTGCTAGAAACTTGATAAAATTTGTAAACGGCATATCTATTCCGCTCTGAAGCGCAATCAAGAGATTTTGAGGATTACCTATGGGAGTCATTGCGCTTCCAACCGTTACGCCAAACGCAAGTGCTATCAGTAACACTACCGGTCTTATTCCCATCTGTCTTGAGACGTATGCGACAAGGGGTACGCCCATGAGGGCAATTGTATCATTTACAAGAAATGCCGAAAGTGCACCCATGCCAACTACAAAGATTAGCAATATTTTGTCAGGAGTCTTGGCCCTTGTCAGCATCTTTACTGCAACAAATCTAAGGACACCTGCCCTGTCAAGAGCAGAGACTATGCTGAACATTCCAAAAAGAAACGCTATGACATCAATCTGGACTGATTTGAACGCCGACTCGGGGGTGATGACCTGAAACCCCATCATCAGTGCGGCTCCAATTAACATGGATGCCCAAATAGGGATCTTAAACTTGATTCGGCCCACAATTAGCACATAGACAAAACCAAATATTGCAAGCGATACGTACTCGTTCACATTGGTGGGTTATTTTGGGGGTATTTCTTTATTGATCCATAGACGATCTTCGTTGACTTATTGCAAATGGTCGTTCTACTAAAAAGATAATATCCTTGAATTTTATAGGTATGAAAAGATGAGGAATTCTCTTCTAGATGAGGCATACAATCTTTGTGAGGAAGGCGAGTATACCTTGGCACTAGAATACTATGATCTAATCTTGTACAAAGAGCCAAACAATGTGGCCGCTCTCATAAACAAGGGAGTTACCCTTCAAAACTTGGGCAAGGTCAAGCAGTCTGTCAAATGCTATGATATTGCCCTTGCAATAGATGCAAAGAACGCGGACGCTCTAGTAAACAAAGGATCTGCACTGCACACTCTTGGGAAATACCATGATGCAATTGATTGCTATGACAAGGTGCTCAAGATTCAACCAAGATATGCAATGGCAATTGCATACAAGGGACTCTCGCTTGGAGAACTCGGTCTGCTAAAGGACGCCATCAAGTGTTTCAACTCTGCTCTCAAGATTGACAAAAAGTATGACGTTGCTCTAAACAACAAGGCGCTTGCCTTGGAACTGTTGAAGAAAAACTCTAAACTCAAGCCAAAACTACACAAGACCCGATGAGTCCACTAGCCTTTCTGGGCATAGTTGACAAACTGACTAAATCCATTCTGAAGTGCATAGCTGAGAGAGTTATCTGGCACAAAATTCAGCATCCACGATAGAAATCCTGATGTCTTTAGATCTAGGCTAATGTCCACCTTGGTTCCCATTCCAGGCTTGCCATCAAACCCCCAAGTCTTGTTCAACTCGGTCGTCATCGTGGTTCCCTTCAAGTCGCCTGACACCACTTGAACAAGGTACCTGCCATCTGGGGTCTGTTGGTATATTGCTTGTGTATCAAAGTACATGACGTTTAATCCTGCATTCATGTCTACTAGGTTGGTCTTGTTATCAAGCACCTTGACATACTTGACATTGTCGGGAAATATCTGTGGATAGTTCTGTAGATCCGTAATTGCGGAGATTAACAAATTTTCGTTTACATTTGCCACTGTCTGGACATCAATTACACGATCAGCGTATGACATTGGTATGCTTGGAACAAGTACCATTAACAACAGAGATGTAAGAATGAATTTTTTTGATCTAAAAGCGTGACTAGCTTGGCTTACATGCTTTACCATTTGGACCACCGCGTCTGTGCATGTATAAAGTTCTACACAAAGGTATATAACTTATTTGTACACAAATGATTTGTATACAATCTAATTCAACAAAAAAT
>JAGWGO010000289.1 GCA_028867395.1 Nitrososphaerota archaeon
TGTTAGTGCCTCTTCAAGGGTAGAGACCTTCCAAGAAGATAGGAAATTAATAAACTCATGATCATGGCTAGGGTCAACTACAGTTAGTACTGGTACACGAAATGCATCGGCCCACGCTATCTCCATACATGTGCCAATACTGACTTTCTTTGCTCCAGCAAAGTTTACAAGAATAAGATCAGACGTCTTAACATCATTACGGTCACGGCCAACAATACCGGGTGGCAACGATAGGGGCCATTCTTGGTGCTCTAAATGCTGCTTTTCTATACTTTCAAAGGCTGCCAGGTAATCCTTACCTCGTAAAGGACTTAATCCTTCAATATCCCACGATTCAAGTTCTTTAATGGCATAATCACGCCAGTCAGAACCATCTGCGTAGGACAATCCGGTGATTGGTCCAGCAAGATAAACTCGTTTATTCATTACATACTCCTATAATTGCTTGATACTGTCTATACTAACATCAACTGTATGTTGATGCAACATCCATCTCTTAAGTTTGTATTAAGAATCTTAATGAAGCTTCAAAGCAACTTCTCTAATAGCTGCTGATAAAGCAAGTTGTGCATAAATCTTAGCAGTCTCGATTGCTCTCATGCCATCAACCGTAATAAGGTTTAATTCATCTTTAGCTTTATCTTCATACTCTTTACTGGTTGTCATTATTTTCCTTTATACATTAAGAGGGTTGATACCCTAATTTTTTATATAGACTCTTTATATGTTTAGAATATTGTGGGAGTTCTCTTTCAAAAATTTTCATGTCTTCTTTCTTAATAGGAAAAGGAATTTGATAAGAACAGTAGTTCCAAGGTTTACCTACACGAATTGAGAAGCAATCATCATATCGTCTTTCCTTCTTAAAGAAATAGCAATAAGTTCTTAATATATATATTTTTAATTTTGTCATTATTTTCCTTTATGGCTTTTGAAAATGTATTGATTCTAACTCTACACCATACAAAATTTTAGATGCATATGATTCTTCTGGTAATGATGGATCATCTCTAGGAATTGAGGTAGGAAGATTACCATACCAGCGCCGATGGTCACTATCTGTACCGGGAGGACGAGCAACATCTGCAGCACATGGAATTTCTCCAGGGTTTGGATAACAACCAGTACTGGCTATACCTAGCTCTCTACGTTTAGCCTGCCTTCTTGCTTCATCCTCTAGATTTACGGCCCAACTCAATACATCATTAAACTGTTC
>JAGWGO010000097.1 GCA_028867395.1 Nitrososphaerota archaeon
TGCAAGGCAATATTTTTTCTGGTAAAGTGCATTTGCCTTGATTGAAGGAAGTATGAAATCTGATACAAACTCGCTTTTTGCATCAACATTGTAATGCCTGACAACTCCAAGTTTTTTTGCCTTAGCTTCAATCTTTTTGAGGTCATCTCTCTGTCCGACATCAACTGTAATTGTAACAACATCTAGGTTGTGTTTCTCTTGAAGATATTTTATGACAACCGAAGTATCTAATCCGCCAGAGAAAGCTAAAACTGCTTTTTCTTTCATTGAGGTCTTCTGTGTTCAAATTTTCGCATTTATCTTTTATGATCAAAGGCCTTGATCCATTTTTTGCAGAAAAAATTTAAAAATTATTTTGAAATCAATGAGACAGACCAAATTAGTCTAAGCTAAAATTCGAACACTATTTAACCGCACAATTATAACGCTGTTATATGAATTTGGTTTCCATTACGGGCATGTATCAGAGTAAATCATATCGCAGAGTGGACGGGAGTTAGATTACAATGACAAAACTTCAGGCAAAAAACATTGTAAAACATTTTGATCATAACGGGAATCCGGTTCTTGCCCTAGATGGCATCAACCTCAATGTGGAAGAAGGAGACTTTGTTTGTCTGGTTGGCCCATCTGGATGCGGCAAGTCGACATTTCTCAATATTATTGCGGGACTAGACAAGCCAGATTCTGGGGAGATTCTTCTAAATGGGAAACTAATCTCTAGTCCTGGACCTGACAGAACCATGGTCTTTCAGGAAGGTGCGCTCTTCCCGTGGCTCAAAGTTATAGATAATGTAGAGTTCGGACTCAAAATTGCCGGTATACCAAAAGAGGAACGAAGGCAGATCTCGCAGAGGTACCTTGACATGATGCAGCTGACCAAGTTTTCCGACTCTTACACTTACCAACTATCAACTGGAATGAAACAAAGAGTTGCAATTGCAAGAGCATTGGCACTAGACCCAGAAATATTGCTCATGGATGAGCCCTTTGCTGCGCTTGATTCGCAAACAAGAGACTTGTTACTCGTAGAATTACAACTAATTTGGGAGAGGACGAAAAAAACCATCATCTTTGTAACTCATAACATTGCAGAATCTGTGATATTGGGCAACCGTGTAGCTATATTCAAACATAGACCATCAAAAATTAAAAAAGAAATAGTAATTGACTATAGAAGACCAAGATTAGCAGAAGATGAAAATCTTTTGAAATATCAACATCAGATAATTCAAGAACTAAAAAGCGAAGTCATAGAACAAAAGAAAGTCAGTGAATAGATTTGGATGGAAGAAAAGCTCTAAACAGGATAATTTTCTATGTTGGAATTGTTGCTGTGTGGCAACTGATATTCATTTTACATGTTGTACCTGAGCAAGTGATACCCTCACCATATTCAGTTGGAAGTGCATTAGCTAAAGGTGTATCTGATGGAAGTCTGCTTTATGGTACGGCAACAAGCCTCTGGAGATTGGCCGTAGGGCTTGTGATTGCCATCGCTGCAGGTATGATGGTAGGCATTTTCATTGCGAGATTTGAGACTGCGAACCAAATGGTAGGCTCGCTTCTTCTTGGATTGCAATCAATACCATCTGTTGCTTGGGTACCTCTAGCTTTCCTATGGTTTGGCAAAACTGACGGAGGCGTAATCTTTGTCACTGTGATTGGAGCTTTATTTGCAGTTGCAATGAACACACATTCTGGAATAAAGAATGTGTCGCCTTCTTTGATAGCTGCTGGCAAAAACATGGGAGCAAGTGGAATACAACTCATAACCGATGTAATTATCCCAGCATCATTTCCTCACCTAATCTCTGGTTTCAAGCAAGGCTGGGCATACGCTTGGCGTGGTGTCATATCTGCAGAGGTGATCTTTGCCGTGTTAGGACTTGGTTCCTTGATGAATGTTGGAACAAAAGAAAATCACATCTCCCAGGTGATATCTGTCTTGCTCGTGATAATGATGATCGGTATCTTGGTGGATGGGTTGCTCTTCAAGAGATTAGAAAAAATTGTCATGTCGCGATGGGGTCCATCATCATAATGGGTTTTTTATAAAATCATTTGAGATCCTTTAGCAGAGTGAGTGCTCCCTTGAAATCATTTGGAGAACTTAGAAGAACATCTCCTGCTATCTTGTGAACTTGCTTTACAAATCCTGTCATGTCTTTGCTGTATCCTGACCAGTCAAGGTTGAGCATCTTTGCAGATTTTTGGTTCAATTCTGATGCCAACAAGACACATGGAATTATCCTAAAGCCTTGTGGCCTGAGCTTATCGACTATACTTGTAACTTGATCTACTGAGCTTATCACTTGGGTGACAAATCCCTTTGGCTGAGCCTCAATTTTTTTGTGAATCTTGTCAAAGTTAGGATTGCCTGAAATTGAAAGATAAAGATCGATTTTTTTGTTGAACCCTTGCTCGTTGAATTGTTTTACAACCTCGCTTGGAACAAGTCTGGAATCTTTTGGTCCAGTTGGCGGGGGGTCGCCCTTGATTATCAAAACACCGTTGAGATTCAAAAGTATGGCATCGCACACAGTCTGAGTAATTGAGGTGTGGTTCCTGTCCCTCACTCTAACGCTTGCAGAGATCTTTATCTTGTTATTTGAATTCTTGACAAAAAATCCAGCCGTTATTGGCGAGATGCGTGGTATCCCAAGTACAGAGTCTGTCACGTGTATGCCGTTGCAGACTTTGCTGACCTTTGCAGCCTTTACCTTGAATTTCTCCACAGATTCCTGCAGTTCTTTGTGGGAAAGAACGGTATCCTGAATTACCTTTGGTGGATTTAATTCGTAAATTATTGTCATAAAAGAGTGTCACGACTACTTGATTATAACCTTTGAAGGCAATTGCCAGATGACAAACCAAAAGAAAATTAATACATCAAGAGATGGACCACTTACTGTTGGCAACAAAAATTCCGCTTGATCTCTTGATGAAAGAAAAGATTGTGCTCTTTGATGGGGCAATGGGTACAGAAATCCAAAAACTAAACCCACGGCCAGAAGACTTTCCAGACGGAAAAGATGGATTCAACGATGGCCTCTCTTTTACAAGACCAGAATGGATAAAAAATATTCACAGAAATTATCTCAAGGCAGGAGCAGACTGCATAGAGACCAACACATTTGGATCAAACAAACTCAAGCTTGAAGAATATGGATACGGAGACAAGACACTAGAGTTTAACAAAAAAATTGCAGAACTTGCAGTAGAGGTCACAAAAGAGTTTCAAGACAAGCCGCGTTATGTGATTGGCTCGATGGGACCTACCGGATTTTTGCCAAGCTCAAATGATCCCTCACTTGGGCAGATTCCTCTTGAAAAGATAAGAGAAGCGTTTGAGATCCAAGCAAAGGGATTGATACTTGGTGGGGTGGATGCATTGTTGATAGAGACAAGTCAGGATATACTGGAAGTAAAGCTTGCAATAGAGGGATGTCACAATGCAATGAAAAAGACAGGAAAGAAAGTTCCAATCATTGCAAATGTGACACTTGACAAGTATGGAAAGATGCTGCTTGGCACAAATGTCCAGTCTGCATATACGACTGTCTCTGAGATGGGAGTTGACGCATTTGGCCTGAACTGCTCTACAGGACCTGTTGAGATGAACCCAAGTGTGCAATGGCTCAACGAGCAAGACGACCTGCCTCTCCTTGTAGTGCCAAACGCTGGGATGCCTGAGAACCAGGGAGGAAGGGCGGTATACAAGATGACCCCAGAGGACATGTCAAAAGTAATGAAAGATTTTTTGTCACAATACGATAAAGTCAGAATAATAGGTGGTTGCTGCGGCACAAACGCTGACCATATAGCGCTCCTACGAAGAATAATTGATGAAAAGCAATCAGAAAATAGGCGCTAGGTATTTAGAAAAAGCAATTGAGAGTGACTGTATTGAAAGAAGCTAGGGTAAGTTCTGCATTAAAGGCAGTAGATCTAAGGCAAGACCCTCCACCGCTTATCATAGGTGAGAGGCTCAATGCCCAAGGATCAAAGAAGGCCAAGGAATGTGTTCTCAGCAACAACTTTGAGGAACTGGTAAAGATAGCGCGAGACCAAGTAGAGGATGGGGCGCACTGCCTAGATGTATGCGTTGCAACAACAGAACGCTCAGACGAACTAGAGTTTATGAGAAGACTTGTAAAAATGCTAAGCCTTGAGATAGATGCTCCACTTGTAATAGATTCTACAGAACCCAAAGTTATTGCAGCAACCCTTGAGCAGATCCCAGGAAAGCCAATAATCAATTCAATCAATCTTGAAGGGGATGGAAACAGGTTTCACTCGCTTGCTCCCCTAATGGTAAAGTATGGCACTCCGGCAATTGCAATGTGCATTGGACCCAAAGGAATGGCCAAGACCCCAAAGGAAAAACTAGAGACTGCAGAGCTCTTGTATGAAACGGGAACAAAATATGGACTGCAAGAAGAGCACTTTATCTTTGATGTTCTTACTTTTACACTAGCCACAGGTGAGGCTGAATTTCTTGATGCGGGAAAAAATACACTTGAAGGGATAACTCTAGTCAAGAAGAGATTTCCAAGATCATTTACAACACTTGGACTGAGCAATGTGTCATTTGGTCTTGCACCAAGAGCAAGAAAGATTCTCAATGCAGTGTTTCTGTACCATGCTGTAAAGGCAGGGCTTGATACAGTCATTATCAATCCAAAAGATGTAATTCCATATGCTGAGATCAACGAAAAGGAGAGAAGTCTTGCTGAGGACTTGATATTTAATAATCATTCAAACGCGCTTGCAGACTTTATCTCATACTTTGAGACAACAAAGACAACTGCTGCTCAGACCACAAAGAAGGTTGAGGTTGATTCATCATGGCCTGCTGGCAAACGATCTAACTTTAGAATTGTAAACAGGATTCGAGACGGAATAGAGTATGATGTTGTAAGTGCGATATATGACAAGATGGACGAAAAGAAGGGACTCTCAGAGAAGGACGGCGTGCTAAAAATTGACGTGCCAAAGGAAATAACACACAATGCCGCAATCCAGACACTAAACGATGACTTGTTGCCTGCAATGAAGGAGGTTGGTGACAAGTTTGGTGCGGGAGAGCTCATACTGCCATTTGTGTTAAAGTCTGCAGAGTGCATGAAGGCAGCAGTTGCCGAGCTTGAAAAATATCTCTTAAAGGAAGAAGGAAGCTCAAAAGGAAAACTTGTGCTTGGAACAGTTTACGGTGATGTGCATGATATCGGAAAGAATCTTGTAAAAACAATCTTTGAGAACAATGGATACACAGTGTATGATCTTGGAAAGCAAGTCCCAATGCAAAAGTTTCTTGAAAAGATTGAGGAGGTAAAGGCAGATGCGATAGGACTATCTGCTCTCTTGGTATCAACATCAAAGCAAATGCAGTTCTTTGTAGAGCATGCAAGAAAGAACGACATGCAGATTCCTGTGCTGTGCGGGGGAGCTGCAATCAACAGCAACTACATAAACAGAATAGCAAAAGACGGAGGAATATACAAACCCGGAGTGTTTTACTGCAAAACCATGTTTGATGGGCTCAAGACCATGGACAATCTAGTATCACCTGAGAAACAAAAATTTGTACAACAATGGCAAGAGCGAATAGAAAAATGGACAGAGACTGTGGTTGAAAGATCACAAGAAGGTCCAATTGAAAAAAGCGAGGTAAAACCAGTTCCAGCGCCAACCCCTCCTCACATCAACAAAATAATACGATTTGAGCCAAAAGACATTGATCTGGATGAGGTATGGAAGTTCTTGGACAAAAAGTCCCTCTTTGTACTTTCATGGGGATTGCGCGGCAAATCTGCCAAAGAGTCAGAATTGGAACATGAAGTACTCCTTGACCAGTGGAAGAAAAAAATTCTTTCAGAAAAATTGTTTGAGCCTCGTGCCGTGTATGGATATTTCAAATGCCACGCAAAAGATGAGAACCTAACAGTCGACAACCCAAACCGTGAAAAACTAGTCTTTGAGTTTCCTCGCTCGTCAAGAGCAAAGCATCTCTGTCTTGCAGACTATTTTGGGCAAGACGACATTGTGGCGTTTCAAGCCGTAACAGTGGGAACCAAGGTCTCAGAAATAATTGAAAAATGGAACGGGGAAGACAAGTATACTGATGCCTACTACTTGCACGGTCTTGCGGTGGAGACTGCTGAAGCGATGGCTGCATGGGTAAACCAGAAAATAAAGGACGAGCT
>JAGWGO010000098.1 GCA_028867395.1 Nitrososphaerota archaeon
ACGCAAATTTAGCTCAAGAGAGTTACGTAAGCCAAGGATTCTGATACTGGGAGGAGGTTTTGCTGGAAGTAACGTATTACGTGAAATTCAGAAACGGCTAGGCGAAAATACCGAAATAACGCTAGTAAGTCAAGACAACTTTTTTCTTTTCACTCCGATGCTTCCGGAAATTTCATCTGGAATGTTACATCCTAGTGACATTTCAACTCCGATAAGAGCATTTTGTAAAACAGCAAACTTTTGTCATGCCAAAGTACTATCAATTGATCTGGATGAGAAAAAAGTGACAGTGATTAGAATATTTGACCAAAAAGAAACTGTGATAGAATATGATTATCTTATTCTTGCAATGGGAAGTAAAGACAACTTTTTTGGAAATGTAAATATTGAAGAATTTGCGTTTACAATAAAAACACTGGAAGATGCAATTGCCATTAGAAATCACATCATAAGCGTACTTGAATGTGCGGATCAAGAAAAAGACAAGATTCTACAGGAACAGCTTTTGCGGTTTGTTGTAGTAGGCGGAGGTTTTGCTGGAGTCGAGATTGCCACTGAGATAAATCACTTTTTGCACGATGCAACGAAAAACTTTTACAAAAATGTGGATCCATCGAAAATACGTGTCATTATAGTTTCAGCAAGAAGTGGAATTCTGCCTGAGGTCGGCGACGAGCTTGGCAAATATGCGTTAGATTATGTGCGTAAGTCTGGAATCGAAGTGATGACAAATACAAAAGCACTTGATGCCGGAGAAGACCACGTCTTACTCAGCGACAATACTATCATACCTTGTGCAACTCTCATCTGGGCGGGAGGAGTGATAGTTGAACCCTTGATATCTTCACTCAAATGCGATCATGGAGCATCAGGCCGCGTCATAGTTGATCATTACCTGAGACTCAAAGATCATCCAAGCATATTTGCATTAGGTGATTGTGCAAATGTAGTTGACCTCCACAACAATACTGTTTACCCAACAACTGCCCAGATTGCCATAAGACAGGCAAAAGTAGTTTCAAGAAACCTGGCAGCAGAGATCAATGGACAAGAGAATACCATGGAGATGTTTGATTATAAAAATAAAGGAGTCATGGCAACAATAGGAAAGCGAGTAGGAGTAGCGTTAATCAATGGAAGAAAGACGTACGGATTCCAAGCATGGTTTTTGTGGAGATTCTTCTATTGGCTCAACTTACCAACAAATGAGAAGAAAATCAAGGTTGCCTTTGATTGGCTGCTTCATTCGATATTTAGCGCTGATATCATGACAGTAGGATTCATCAAGAAAAAGACACTGACCAGACTTGAGACTCCAATTTATTCAATTCTAGAAAGAACCCAAGACGAATCATCTGAAAATCTTTCCTATCTGTAAGTACACGTTCTATGTTTTTAGAAATTTGACATATCAGAATGACAAAGTACAAAACGTCCTTCATTATTGAAAAAACCAGAATGAGAACTAAACTCGTACAGGGAATTGGAAAAACTCTGATTTTTGCATTATTTGTGATTTGTATAACACCCGTTTTTAGTGTACCAACATATGCACAAGTCACTCCAAATCAAGGAGTCATCATCTCTTCAAATCAAATAAACACACCAATTCAATTCAACAAAAAAGTCTTTTCATGGACAGATAGGGTGCATATTACAATCTATGCCCCAGATTTTAACTCAGACCCTAACCTCATCGATACAATTGGAGAAACTCAGGATGACAAAATCAGCGTGTGCACCACCGGACATTGTATACCATACAAACTGTCTGAAACTGGCACAAACACTGGAATTTTTTCAGGCTATGTAGATCTTACAGGTGATCCAACCCAAAAGGGCGCGCAAGGCATCGATGGAGCAGGCGAAAATCCCTCTGGCACGATATCAACATGTAATACAATATGTGGGCCAACAAATGGAATGCTGCCAACTACTGGAAATGATGGCATATCAGTATCTTTCGAGTACTCTAGAGATCAGACAGTTACAGGATCCGCATTAATTCGTTGGCACTTGGGTGAAATCCAGTGGTTGCAATCTAACTATCCTGCAAACGGTCAAGGAATTTTACAAATAATAGATCCAGATATGAGCATCAATCCGGACGCAATAAACAAATTCGATACTAATGTTTGGTCTGATTCCGACTCTGGCGGAATAAAGCTCACGATGACTGAGACAGATGCTGGATCGGGAATATTTCAGGGCACGGTTGATTTTACCACACAATACCCATCTTCTGGCAACAGATTACACGTATCAGAAGGCGACGTCGTCACAGGAGAATACATTGATAGAACGTTACCCCCTCCTGCTTCGCCTGCAGACCAGGCTAAACTACTTGCTACCACCATAGTTGGCACGAATCTGCCACCACTTGACAGAGTGGAAGTAAGTAATCCCAGAATTGCAGATTCGACGGGGGATGGACTACACAAAATAACTGTGGGACAACAGATAGGAATTGTATCAGACATTACTAACAAGATGAGCAAGGATCAAGACTTTGCATATCTAGTGCAGGTCCAAGATAGCAATGGAATCGCAGTTTCACTTTCTTGGATAACAGGCTCTTTAGCACCTAATCAAAACATGAGCCTTAGCCAATCATGGTCTCCAAAATCTGTTGGAGTATACACTGCGCAGATATTTGTCTGGGAGGGAGTGACAAATCCTAATGCATTATCCCCGCCATTAACATTACAAATTCCGGTTTCATAACTGAAGTTTTTTATGATGTTTGGGAAATGTCATTCTTTTGGAGCACACGATTCTCAGTTAGTGTCTAGCTTGATCAGACTGAAAATCTTATCATTGATTATGAGATAGAATATAATGAAGTCATGATTCATTCAGGGTTTAAGAATTTACAGGCAAATACTGGTCATTATACGAGAAGGAGAGATTTTCATGGAATCGCATTCAAAGTATAACATTGAAAAAGGCAATAAGGACTACGAAAATTTTATTGAGCAGAATCTTGATGTAATCATAGAGCGATACCACAGAGCAGAGCAGAAATACAGAATCTTGTATGATAATTCTCCAGATCTTCTACGCACAATAAATTTGATGGGAGTCATAATAGATTGTAATCAAACTTATGCCAAAACGTTGTGTTATGCCCGTGATGAGGTTATAGGAGTTTCAATATTTGAACATGTAGCAGATCAAAGTTTGAATGATTTGCAAAAATCATTTGCTGCATGGAAGGCAAATGGAATTGTTCACGACAGAAAGATATGGCTTAAAAGAAAAGATGGAAGCATATTTCCCACACTACTTAACGCAACGAATCTCTACGATAGGTATGGTAACTTGGTTGGCAGTAATACTACAATTAGAGACATGACAGATATCTACATTGCAAGGGAAGCGACAGAGCAACAGAGAATAAAACGCATCAGTGACATGGGCATACTCTCAGCTCGAATAGCACACGACCTGAAAAATCCATTATCGGTAATTAAAAATAGTGTAGAACTTATGAAAATGAGATCAAACCTAGATAACAAGACAAAGGTTGATTGCGAAAGAATAGAGAGAGCTGCTGTAAGAATTTCTCATCAAATAGAAGAAGTATTAGAGTATGTATGGCCTAAACCATTAGAATTTTCTAGTGCTTCTTTACTTGAGATTTTTGATGCGGTAATATCAAAGATTAATGTTCAACAAGTCACAATTGATCTGCCCAAGGTAGATATCAGCATCATATGCGACGTAGCAAAGTTGGAGATAGTTTTTTCCAATTTAATATTGAATGCAATTCAAGCTATGAATGGGACTGGAAACATCTATCTGAAAATAAAGGATGAAAAAAAATCAGTCAGAATTGAGATAGAAGATATTGGCCATGGGATTCCCGACGATCTGCTTCCAAAAATATTTGAACCGCTATTTACCACAAGACAGGTTGGAACCGGTCTTGGACTGGTAAGTTGTAAAAGCATTGTTGAGAAACATGGTGGGTCTATAGACATAAAGACTCAAATTAACAAAGGTACCACATTTATCATAAATTTGCCAAAAATTCATCCTAACGAATCATTCCTTTAGAATTGAAAAGAATTTAGTTTTGAAATCAAAACTATTTTCAATTCAAAAGAAGGCTAAAATTATACCAATATCTAGTTCATTTGTTATTTAATGGAGATATCAAGTAGGAATGTTGTCGAGGGACCCTCTAGAGCGCCCCATAGAGCCATGTACAAAGCCATGGGACTAACAGATAGTGATTTAGGTAGACCGTTTATCGGAGTGTCACACACGGGGAACGAGGCAACGCCATGCAATATTCATCTTGGTCGACTATCGCTTCATGCAAAGGCTGGAGTTCAAGAAGCTGGAGGCACCCCAAGAGAATTTTCTACTATCGCAGTAAGTGACGGTATTGCAATGGGTCATGAGGGGATGAAGTCATCTCTTGTCAGTAGGGAAATAATAGCTGACTCTATCGAACTAATGGTAAGAGCACACCAATACGATGGTCTTGTTGGCATAGCAGGTTGCGACAAAAGCTTGCCAGGCTCCATGATGGCAATGGCAAGATTGAACGTTCCTTCTGTCTTTGTATACGGTGGAACTATAATGCCAGGAATTTATGAAGGAAAACAAGTTACAGTACAAGATGTATACGAAGCAGTTGGATCATACGAAGCAGGCCAACTAACTCTTGAAGCACTAAAGAATCTAGAAAATGTAGCATGTCCTAACGCTGGTTCTTGTGGAGGAATGTATACTGCAAATACCATGGCCTCAATTAGTGAAGCTATAGGACTCGCGTTACCCGGGAGCGCTTCACCGCCTGCAGAGGACCCAAGAAGAGAACAGTTTGTACACGAAAGCGGCAAAGCAGTAATGAACCTACTTGAACTTGGAATAAGGCCCAAGGATATTCTAACGTTTGAAGCATTTGAAAATGCCATAACCGTAGCAAATGCCATAGGAGGTTCAACAAACGCAGTACTACACCTTTTGGCTTTATCAAGAGAGATTGGTGTGAATCTATCTTATGATGATTTTGAAAAGATAAGAAAAAGAACCCCCCATATTGCAGACATGAGACCGGGGGGATTTTATGTCATGTTAGACCTTGATAAGATAGGCGGCATCCCATTAGTAATGAAAAGCTTGCAGAAAAAAAATCTCTTAAATGAAAACACCTTGACTGTAACTGGTAAAACTATGAAACAGAATTTAGACTCGATAAAACTCTCATTTAGTGAAAACCAGAAAGTTCTAAAACCTATTGAATCCCCAATTCACGATGTAGGAACCCTAACCATACTGAGAGGCTCACTTGCTCCAGAGGGAGCAGTAGTAAAGGTTGCTGGAATGCATACGACAGAATTCATAGGCAAAGCTAGAGTGTTTGACAGGGAAGAAGAGGCGTTTGATGCCATATCAAGACGTGCAATTATGGAGCATGATGTTGTGATAATAAGATACGAAGGTCCCAAAGGTGGACCAGGTATGCGAGAGATGTTAGGTGTCACAGCAGCTCTTGTCGGGCAGAAATTGGGCGAAAAAGTGGCGCTTGTCACAGATGGAAGATTTTCTGGTGCAACAAGAGGTTTGATGATAGGTCATGTCTCTCCAGAAGCTGCTGTGGGTGGAAACATTGCTTTGGTAAAGGACGGCGATGAAATTAGAATAAACATAGAAAAGAACAGCATAGACATGATTGTATCTGAAAACGAAATTGCTGAACGCAGAAATCAATGGAAGCCAAGAAAGCCAAATTATGAAAGAGGTGCGCTAGCAAAATTTGCATCACTTGTTACTTCAGCTTCAGAAGGGGCAATAACAAAGCCCAAATGGTAAAAAATATCCCAATCCTAGTCTTTTGGCAAGTGATACTGACAGAAAAACCTCATTTTCTGCCCAATTCTCTTGGCAGTAACAGACACTCCATCATCTAAGCTCGTATCACAAATTTCACATATGACTTCTCTTACGGTAGAATCTACCTGCGCTTTTTTCTTTGAGAAATACAGATCTTGAAAAAGTAAGACATTGACGCGATTTATTCTAGGGTTTAGCATCTGCGACATATAGTACAGATCGCACCATCGCATATAAAGGTACCGTACGATACGGTAATTTTTGTGCCTATATGATTTGTTTTAAATAGGG
>JAGWGO010000099.1 GCA_028867395.1 Nitrososphaerota archaeon
AAACGGACTTGTCATCCAGGGTACACATCCTGTTGGCTGGTGCCCAAAAGACCAAAATCCGGTATCCCAACATGACACGCTAGGAGACGTTGAGCCAACCTTTACGGAATATACCATTATCAAGTTCAAATACGACAACTATGTTTTGCCAACAGCTACCTTGCGTCCAGAAACAATATTTGGCGTCACCAATCTTTGGGTAAATCCCAACATCAACTACGATATAGCAAGGGTTGACAATGAAGAGTGGATAATCAGTTCAGAGTGTGCTACAAAACTAGGATTTCTCAACAAGAAGATAACAAAGACAGGAAACATTTTAGGAAAAGACCTGGTGGGAAAGAAAGTCAAGATTCCTGAAAGAAACGATGAGGTCTTGATACTGCCTGCTACATTTGTGGAGAGCGACAACGGAACAGGTATTGTGATGTCTGTGCCTGCACATGCACCATTTGATTACCAAGCGCTAGAAGACATAAAAAAAGAGGCTTCCAAATATCCCAACATATCATCCCTTTTAGAGATAAAACCGATCTCTATCATTGCCACAGAAGGTTATGGCGATATTCCAGCAAGAGACGTCGTTGAGAGACTTGGGATAGACAGCCAATCAAGTCCAAAGTTAGATGAAGCGACAAAGGAACTTTACTCAAAAGAGTTCTATGGTGGCAAACTAAAGCAAAACACTGGCAAGTTTGCTCAAAAAGTTGTTGCAGATGCAAAAGAAGAAGTCAAAAGGTGGATTCTAGACAATGGCAATGCAGACATTTTGTATGAACTAAATGAAAATCCCGTACGGTGTAGATGCGGCACAGAGTGTGTTGTAAAACTTTTGGACAATCAGTGGTTTCTCAACTATTCAAATCCAGAATGGAAAGAGAAAGCTCACTCTTGGATAAATGAGATGATTATACTTCCTGAGGAGATCAGAACCGAGTTCAATCACGTAGTAGATTGGTTAAAGGAAAGAGCGTGTGCAAGGCAACATGGTCTTGGAACTAAACTTCCCTGGGACAAAAACTGGATAATTGAGAGTTTGTCAGACTCGGTCATTTACATGGCCTACTACACAATTTCAAAGTACATAACTTCAGGCGAAATAAAGCCCGAACACATATCTGATTCATTTTTTGACTATGTATTTCTTGAAAAAGGAGATTTGGAAAAAGTATCGTCAGACACTAAAATCCCTCAAGAAAAGTTAGATGACATAAAAAAAGAATTCCAATATTATTATCCCGTCAATGCCAGACATTCAGGAAGAGACCTTGTACCAAACCACCTTACATTCTTCATCTTCAACCACATAGCAATATTCCCAAAAAAGTATTGGCCAGAAGAGATAGTAGTCAACGGTTCAGTACTAATGGATGGCAAAAAGATGTCAAAATCAATGGGAAACATAATACCACTAAGGGATGCGATCAAGCTACACGGAGCAGATTCCATCAGGCTCGCAATTCTAATCTCTGCAGAATTGCTCCAAGATGCCGACTTTAATCAAGAAGCAGTGCGCGGAATCAAAAATAAACTGGAAAATATGCTTGATGAGTGTTCCAAATACAAGGCTGAAAATGAGACTACACTTTCACGAGAAGACAAATGGATTCAAAGTAGGTTGCAACAATTAATTGCAAAGACAACTACATCTATACAAAAGATGAGGCTGAGGGAGGCCCTTCACCACGTACTGTATGAGTTTGATGCGGATATGCAATGGTACCTTAAACGAGTAGAGGCAAAAAAAAGAGAAAAATATACAGGAATCTTGCACGAGGTATTCTCCAGTAGAGTTGCAATGCTCTCACCCTTTGCACCCTATGTCTCAGAAGAAATGTGGTTTAGACTTGGAAATCAAGGTCTTGCGTCAAGATCTTCATGGCCCGTGCCAGACGAGACAAAGATTGATTTGATTGCAGTCCAATCAGAAACTCTTCTAAAGACCACACTAGATGACATCAAGAACATCATCAAGGTTACAAAGATAAGCCCAAAGAAAATTACGATATATGCAGCATCTCCGTGGAAGGCAAAGGCCTATCAAAAAATTCTGTCTCAGGTCATAAAGGGTGACATCAATATTGGCACCCTCATAAAATCTCTGATAGCCGACAAGGAGACGGAGGAGATAAAAAAAGATCCTGACTTTGTCAAAAAAACAGTCAACGACATTCTATCAGAATCTCAAGACAGCCGAGATTCCAAAAACAAGGCAGGTCTTGCACACGAAGCGGAAGTATTGTCTGAACTAGAATCTTTGATAAAAGCCGAGTATGGTATAGGCCTTCAAGTTTTCTCTGAAGCAGATCCAGCCAAATACGATCCAAAAAACAAGGCAAGGACTGCAAGGCCATACAAGCCTGCCATTCTAATAGAATAACAAATTTTACCAGTCCAATCTTTTTTATTAGGTCATTTTAGGTATAAAGCTCGTTTGAAAATAGCAGTTGTCGGAATTGGAGTAGCAGGCGCATATCTTCTTGCTAGGTTAAAAAATCAACACGAAGTAGTAGGTTTTGAGAGAAGCACTGCAGAAAACCATGATTCCATATGCGCATGGGGTACCACAAAAGGTCCTATGGAGGAATTTGCAAAAAAATGCGATCTTGACTTTAAGGACTATCTTATCCACGATGGAAAAAAGATGTACATCAGCATGAATTCTGACCAGTTTACAATCAAGCTTATGGGATTGTGTACGTATAACAAGATAGGCCTGATACAAGACATGGCCAAAGGATGCAAAATCAATTACGGCAAGGCGCCAAAGCTTGAAGACCTAGAATCAGAGTTTGACTTGATAATTGACTCGACAGGTTTTCACAGATCTTACCTACCTAGACTTGAACGCGATTTTCATTTACCAACTTACCAATACAAGGTAGAATATGAGAATGGCGTTCCTTTTGATGACTTTTATCTAAAGCCCTTTTCTTCCATGAGCGGCTATTTCTGGTACTTCCCCCTTGGAAAGAATCTTGCACACATTGGTGCTGGCGACAAGAACAGAAATCACATTGTAGAAACTGACGCATTCTTGAAAAAATATGGAGGCAAGGTACTCAAGACAGTAGGAAGGCCAATTCGACTAGCTACACCAGATATGTGTGAGCCATTTTATCATGGCAAAGTAGTTGGTGTTGGAGAATCCATAGGAACTGTATATCCACTGTTAGGGGAAGGAATCATACCCAGTATGACGTGTGCCGATATATTTGTTGAAAACATTGGAAACAATGAGAGATACCGCAAGCAGGTACTAGAGAAATTTGCAATATATTCCAGAGTGTTGTCTTTTGTTAGAAGCAAGATGGACAGCAAGTTTGGTATGCTAAAGAATTTTGCTGATCTAATAGCAATTTACAGATACATGAAGAAAAACGAATGGCGATTTGGAATGGAAATTCGAATGGCCGACATGATGAAAGTCGCAAAGGCCTAAAAGCCCATACTTACATAGCCAAAATTTTCTCGAGTCGTTCTGTTCGATTTCATGGTATAATCATAGACAATCTTTGAATATTCATTGAGAATTTCTTTCATCTCATCAATTGATTTGGCAAAATAAAATCCCGGGCAGTCGCCAGTAAACTGAAACGTTGCATGTACACGTGCCTTGCCTTTTTCGTTTTCAAGCCAAGATGAGAAAGGATACAGATAGCATACACCGGGTCTTGAAGGGTGTAATCCACAGTACCCTTTTTCATCCAAAAACCTACATCGTATGTGTGTGCCATCTTCTGTCTCTGTCTCATCACTTTTTCGCTTGAGGTTTATCATGGTCATTACTATCGAATTCCCCGCAGGGCCTCTCTCTTCCCATGTGTTAATGTTGGTCTCATTTTTTACAAAATTAGAGATCTTGTCATACTTCAAGTTCTTGCTAATTGTTATCAAGTCACTTGAGGTCAGCGGCAGCCTTCCCTGTCGGTTACAGCAGTTATGACAGTCTGGCCAGTAACACTTCCAAAGCACGTAACCATTATCTGCAGTGAGGTACGGTATGTGAAATATCACGTCGTTTACCTTGACCTGCAAGTCCGATGCATCACTTCTCTTGCCCAAAATAAAATCTCGAATTACGGGCTCTATTTTCCAGTCTTTTGACAGGGATTCCAGCGCATCCTCAATTTTGTTTTGCATCAACCAATAAATTGAGACAATGCTTTTGAACGTTATCAATGTTAAGCCAGAAGGGAAAATATGCTTCTGCAACCCAGAACAGAAGGCTAGTCTGGGAAAAAGTCATGTGGCCGCTAATACTTGAGATAAACAATGTTAGTTTCACTTTAGAACAGTACAAGAAAAAACGCGATGAGGTATGCAAGGAGTTGTGTATTCCATCATCTAGGGTAGCTGGTGGATTTGTCTCACTTTTGTTAAAAGGGATACTATACAAGGAGAAGAATCTTTACTCTATTCACTACAGACTAATTCCATACATGAGGCTCAGGGCAGACTGCGATTACGCAACAGCCGTGCGCGAGGCAAGCGCCAAATAACGTCGTAACACAATACATAATGGCATATTTAGAGAGGTTGAAAGTTTCTGATCGGAATTTATAGTGTTGTTTTTGATGGTATCTAGATGATAAAGTATTACATTACGGGCATTGTATTGTTTGCAGCATTTGCAGTTCTTGCCTTATTGATAATAACCAATAGTTCTCAAATTATAGGATGGGATCATGCTGAATTTACTGCTATTAACACACCTCACGGCAAAATCGTCAATCAGATAATGATCTCTCTGACAAAATATGGCAGAGAGTTTGTATGGATAGCAACTACCGCATTACTTTTTGTAGTAGGAGGCAAGGATGGAAGGAGAACTTCCGTTCTACTTGTAATTGCTTTTATCATACTGATACCTCTTGGGACGGTTCTAAAAGACGAGATTGATAGACCCAGACCAACGCCGGCAACTCCTGACAACTTGTTGGTTAAAGCAGACAGTGATGCCTCCTTTCCATCAGGTCATGCAGTAATTGTTTCTGCTGGAGCTTTCATCATGCTTGCAAGATTCAACCACGGAAAACAGATCATAGTATCGCTGGTTCTCTTGGCAGAAGCCATTTTGGTAATTTATTCAAGAATCTATGTTGGGAACCACTATCCACTTGATGTAATAGGTGGAACACTTGTCGGAACTGGCACAAGTGCCATCGTAGCAGGCTTTAGCAAGTATCTCAATCCCATATTCTCTCACCTTGACTCCATACGTAAAAAATAATTCTAATTTTGGTTCTGTCAACTTACTGGCACATCCCTCACCCCGTCAACCATCGGCTCATCGGAAACCCTTACATCATTAGGCACAAATGAGGATCTGAGAAATGAGTGGTATAGATCTAAATTCTGCAATAGATTGGCTTTCCAAAAATGGTTGGTTTGTTGTTCTTACTACGGGGGCTATCTTGGCTGGTAGTTATCTTACTTTGTTTGATCGTGTTGGTCAGTACATCAATAGACCGAAATTGACGTTTGAAGGAAAGTCCGAAGAAGAATCTATTGACGATCCTCATCATGGAAGTGAAAAACCATCATGGGCTAGAATAAGATTTTGGATCATAGTAAAGAATGAAGGAAAATCGACAGCTAATCATGCACATGTTTTCCTAAAACTTACAGATGAATCGGGTCAGGTTAAAGTGCCTCATAAATTGTCTTTCTACTCAACTAACGAATCTTTTCCTTTTTCCTGGATTCAAGCAGGAACGACCAAAGATGTTACAGATATTCTTCCAAGTAAAGAACATCCCGATAGTTTTGTTAGGATTCCATTACGAATTGATTTTCCACGAGTTGAAATGGATGAAACAAAGCCTTGGAAGACTGGTACCTACACATTTGAAAGCCCCATTGAAAGTTCAAATCTCAAGGCAACCTCGGAAGATCCAAATTTTACCTTCATTATGAAAATAGAAATCGAAGTCAGTTACGGAAATAACCAACAATCAAAAAAACAATTCATTATTCGTGTTAAACGTTCAGACATGATCGAAAGGAAAGATATTGAATTCTATCCCGTGAGTGATTAACTCTTGCGTAGATATTCACTAAGAATAACTCGAATCACTTCAGGAACAGTTTCCAACATTCTCTCTTTACGTTCCTTTTCCAGTGCTCGTTCCA
>JAGWGO010000290.1 GCA_028867395.1 Nitrososphaerota archaeon
GCTTTTAGTTGATTTACCCATATATTATAAGTATACTTTCTTGAAATGAAAGCACCGCTGAAAGTTATAAGCGAGCTTGGTGTTTCCACCGACTCGTACATTTCTGCCATTCAAACTCTAATGCAGCAAGATGCTGATAAGTCAGAGTATGAAAAACGTATCCAAGAAATAATTGGACTTGCTGAACCACCAAAATGTTTTTCTTGGTTTTTTGCTCGTGCATTGTTTATGTACGTTGTGCAAGAAACTATTCGTGGGTATAGCAACGGATTAATTCCCGATATGGAATTCGTATATGAAGACTCGTGGGTTAAAGCTCAAACGTACGTCGATAATAATCCTTGGAATGAAACCCGATTTAACATTGAACATGGATTAAAGGCTGATGCTGGAGCAGAAATTGAGGTTACTGACGAAAGTTCAGTAGCTCCAGTCACTCTAATCAAAAAGGGTGGAAAGAAAGATGTTACTGAAAAATTATTTCGTGACCTCAAAACAACAGGTGCCTCAAGACAAAAAATCATAGATGCTTTCATTCAACAGGTTGGGATGTCAAAGGCTGGTGCTACGACATACTTCCACACATTAAAGAAAGAACTTGGGTTTAGTGAAAAGAACAATCCCACAGAAGAAGCACCTAAAAATGAAAGCAAACAGGAGCTTGCGGAACGTCTATATAACGAATCTGAAGATAAAAGTAAACCAACGATGATTGCGCTATTAACTGAAAAGTTAGGAACGTCTCGTCTTGGAGCACAAACATATTATTACGCTTGTAAAAAGAAACACGAACATGCCACCTCCAACTCCAACACTACAACATAATTTTATTGGTCCAATTCAAAATCATCCATTTCACACTGCGGTAAGAGAGTGTATTGATTTGACTGGTATTGGAAAATCTACCTTTTTTTGCTTTCTTGAAGAGCAACAAGTTTTAATGCGGATGATAATAGATCTCACTGATAGTAAAGATTACAGAATGGCGACATCCGGGTATTGTGGTATTCGTCAAGTCGTCAAAGATGGTATTAGTTACACAACAATGTGTTTAAGTTTAACAAAAGCTCATGCTGAACAAGAAACACCAGAACAAGCTTACGACAGAGCGATGTCAGTTATAGGAAAACGATAATGAGAACAGAAGTATATTGTTCACTACAAGTCGAAGGATTACATAGTTGGCCAGGATG
>JAGWGO010000100.1 GCA_028867395.1 Nitrososphaerota archaeon
GGCCAACAAAGAGCGACTTTGAAAATATATGTAATATAATCAAAGAAATAAATGAAAAGGTTGGAATTGAGGTAAATTGCTCGCTTGGTTTTATCGACGAGCCAATGGCACACAGACTCAAAGAGCTTGGAGTGAAAAGATACAATCACAATCTTGAAGCATCAAGAAGCTTCTTTTCTAAAATATGAAGCACACATACCTATGATGATAGAATGAACACAAACCTCATAGTAAAAAATGCAGGCCTTGAGCTCTGCTGCGGAGGGATAATTGGCATGGGTGAATCAAGGATGCAAAGACTCGAGCTTGGACTAGACTTGGCCAAACTTAGCCCTGAGGAGTGTCCAATCAACATGCTTGTTCCACAAAAGGGAACACCGCTTGAGATGCAGACAAGACTTTCTCTTCCTGAGATATTGAGGATAATTGCCGTGTTCAGGTTACTAATGCCAAAGACAATTCTAAAGATAGCAGGGGGACGCGAGGTCTACTTATCAAGCGAGCAGGAAAAAGCACTCCTTGGAGGTGCAAACGGTATCATTACTGGAGGATATCTCACGATAGACGGAAACTCGCCTGCCAAAGACTTTGAGATGATATCAAAAATAGGCCTTGAAGCCTAAATTCGGATTTATCCGCGCAAGACTGCAAGATATCAAAAAAGCAGACCTGTATCGCAGATTGGTCTTAAACAGAGTAGCGGGCCCTTACATCATTGTTGGAAAGAAAAGACTGGTCAATTTGTCATCAAATGATTATCTTGGCCTTGGCGCAACCAAAGTTTCTCAAGCCCAGTTGCAATCAAGCTCAAGACTTGTAGCAGGAAACGACGAGGTATTTTCAAGACTCGAGTCCAAGCTTGCCCGGCACAAATACCAACAAGCCGCTCTTGTGTTTCCGACCGGATACATGGCAAACCTTGGGATAATATCGATTCTGCCACAAAAAGGCGATTTGATCCTAAGTGATGAGCTCAATCACGCAAGCATCATAGATTCCTGCAAGTTGTCGCATGCAAGAAAAATGATATACAAACACAATGACATGTCCGACTTGGAAAACAAGCTTGCAAAAAAAAACAAGCGCAAGTTTGTGATAACTGAAGGAATATTTTCAATGAATGGTGATTTTTCAAAACTAAAAGATATTACCAAACTCTGCATGCAACATAATGCGATTCTTATCCTAGATGACGCACATGGTGATTTTGTCGCAGGTCCGGACGGTCGTGGAACTGGGGCACGCCTTGGCGTTGCCAAAAAAATCGACGTCTACATTAGCAGTTTGAGCAAGGGCCTCGGTGCATTTGGTGGCTATGTAGCATCAAGAAACGAAGTAATAGACTTGGCAGTAAACACCTCAAGACCCTTTATCTACACTTCTGCCTTGCCAAACTTTTTGGTCCAAGCAGCACTGGACAAGTTGTCATCAAGGAGAGAACAGAAAAGAAAAAAGCTGTGGAAAAATATTGAACTTGCAAGAAAGGGTCTGAAATCATGTGGTTACAACATAGATTCGCAGAGCCAGATAATTCCGATAATAATTGGAAATGAGAAAAAGGCAGTGGAATTTGGCAGGTATCTTTTTGCAAATGGCATATATGCGCAGCCAATACGATATCCAACTGTTGAGCACGGCAGTGCAAGAATCAGACTCTCCATTACTGCGTGGCTATCAAGTTATGACATCATAAGATCAATTGATGTCTTTGGGCGAGCAGGAAAAAAGTTTGGAATAACATAGATGTGATTTGGACTAGATTTGGAACAAGATATTAATAAAAAAAGAGTGTCAATTAGTCATGGTTGACCCATCCGTAGGCATTGCAGCAGTGGCGGGACTGGGATCGTTTCTTGCACCCTGCATCTTGCCAATGATTCCAGTTTTTCTTGCATACATCTCAGGCACAACTCTTACAGAACTTCAAAAAAATAACGGCACCATCAACTTGGTCTCAAGCAGAATAAACATAATGCTAAATACAATATTTTTTGTGGCAGGCTTTACAGTAGTTTTTTCAATACTAGGCGTAGTTCTCAACAGCGTGTTGTCTACTACTGCAGGAAAGGTATTTGCAGACTTTAACCATATAGGCGGAGTCATCATAATTGCGTTTGGAGTTTTCATGCTGTTGTCATCAAAGATATCAAAACTCAACTTTGAGAAAAAGATAATTCCAAACAGGACAAGCACAAGCTATCCTCTCTCATTTGTGTTTGGCTTGGCCTTTGCCACAGGATGGACACCATGTATAGGTCCAATTCTTGGAAGCATACTTACACTTGCTGCAACCTCTCCAGGACACGCGTTTGTCTTGTTGCTTGCATACTCACTTGGGCTTGGAATTCCGTTTATTCTCATGGGAGTATTCTTCTCAAGATTTACAAGATTTATCAAATCAATGAGCAGACATCTCAAGTATTATTCGATCATAATGGGAGCGCTTATCATAACACTGGGAGTGCTGGTATACACAAACCAGCTTGCGGCGATTGCAAGTTTTCCTCTGTTAAACAACGTGTTGCTCGGATGATGATATCATGAGAAAAGAGATCAAAAACGCAATCATAGCAGGAATAGTGGTCGTAGCTGCAATAGCAGGTGTTGCAACATATTTTATGTCACTTGACAAGCCTGGAGCAACAGACAGTTCTGTTTTGACACAACCAATCTCTAGCAATGCGACAACTGACGAAAATCAGTATCCAGTAGCGCCAGACTTGGTTGGAATATTAGGATACATCAACACAACACCAGATGCGCTCAAAAGCGACATGAAGAACAAGGTAGTAATGTATGATTTTTGGACATATAGCTGCATCAACTGTTTGCGTACACTCCCTTATCTTGAAGAATGGAATGTAAAATATGCAGACAAGGGATTGCTCATTGTGGGGGTTCACTCGCCAGAGTTTGAGTTTGAAAAAAATATTGACAATGTAAAGATGGCAGTTCAAAAATACAACATTACATATCCTGTTGTGCTTGACAGCGATCATGCCACCTGGGATGCATTTGGCAACAGGTACTGGCCTGCGGAATACATGACAGATTATCTTGGTCACATACGACATGTGCATTTTGGAGAAGGTGACTATGACCAGACAGAACAAACAATACAAGCACTCTTGAGCCAGCGCGCGCAAGCACTCGGGCTTGACATAAATACAAACATGTCATTGGTAAATTTACAGCCGCACCAATTCTCTGATCAGCAGACACCAGAGATTTACTTTGGATACGACTTTGCAACAGGACGAAGTTATCTTGGAAACCAAGAAGGATTTCACCCGAACTTGACGGTAACATATACGGTACCTTCAAACTTGAATCGTGATCATTTCTATCTTGGCGGAGACTGGCAGAACTTGCAAGACAGCATGAAGTTATCATCAGATAACGGAGAGATTGTACTTTCATACTATGCAAAAGATGTGCACATTGTAGCTGCAGGTCCAGGTGTAGACGTCCAGGTCCTGCTTGACGGCAAGCCAGTTACAAGTGGTGATGCAGGGCAAGACCTGCAAAACAGTACAGTTCATGTATCAGACAACAGATTGTACAACATTATATCGTCCCAACAGGCAGGCGCACACACCCTTACACTGGTAGCAAAGCCTGGATTTCAGATATACACATTTACCTTTGGCTAAACATGCTTGATAAACAATGTTTCTAAATTCGAATTTAGAAATATCACTTATCAAAAGCTGCAAATCAAACCTGTAACCGGAGAGAGGTGTAACTGCAGTTACACCAAATTGCGGAACATGAATGTTTAAAACACCGATTCAGATCATGGCACAGTCAATCATGAACTTTGCAGCCAGATGGAATATACAAAAGGACAGCATATCACAAAAAGTAATAGACAAGGTAAAGCCAGATGCACCGCTAAGGCCAAAGATTGACGAGGCACAGAAAAGATTACAACTTCAGATATCAAAACTTGATGGCATATCAAGAAAGCTAAAGGAAAAGGACGATTATATCTTCAAAAAAGTGGTAGAGGCCGTACGAAGTCATAACAGGCCATATTCTCAGGCCTACGCAACCGAGCTGCATGAGATTAGAAAGATGACTAACATGGTAGTTGGGGCCAAGTTAGCCATGGAACAGATTCAGCTCAGGCTAAACACAATCTCGGAGCTTGGAGACGTTGTGGTGACATTGAGCCCATGCATGTCAATCATAAAGGGACTGGGAGCAGGCTTGAGCGGGCTTATGCCAGAGGCAAACTCATCTATGCAGGACCTCTCAAATATACTAGGGGATATCATGGCCGGCGCTTCGATGAACTCTGAGAACACCTTTACGGTGGACACTACAAATGCCGATACAAACCAGATACTAGAAGAGGCACATGCATTATTGGAGGGTCAGGTGAGGCAGTCAATTCCAGATCTTCCTTCAACTTTGCCATCTACGGTAAAAAGGCAAGAGACTATCTAGACTTTTTTTTGCTCAAGTCAATCAAGAGTTTCTTTATTCTAGATATTGTAGGGTAGCTATAGCCAAGTCTCCTGTAGTTTGCTATCATCATCTTCCAGTTTTTGAGCCTCCACTGCGCCTGCTCTGAAGTTATAGAGTGAACTTCTTTTTTTATGATGCTCTTTCTACCCACTTTGAGGACTCCTGCGTCCTTTGCCTTCCACCTGCTCTTTGCAAAATACAGTCCGGCTAGAATTTCCTCCATTGGAATCTCGTTGAAGTATTCTTGAAGTTTCTTTGTTTGGCTATCTGTCGGTTTTTTAACTATCGAGAGTTTGAGCTCAAACTTTTCCATACAATTTTTTGCAAAATCTGTCTATTTAATGTGGAGATCAACTCATCTAAACAAGTTTGAAGGGGAAATTTTTGGAAAATTGTAGATGTGCTATTGTGTTTTGGTCTTATCCCAGAAGAATTCCTTTCTTAGGAAGGCGTCTAGTTTGTCAAAGCCTTCCATTGAGATCTCTTGGTTTTTGAACATTTGTGATATCAGTAGTATCAGTTTTTGCTGAAACTCTACATCATGATTGTGATAGCGTTCAAGCTTGTCTACAATTTCTGTTAGCTTGTCAAGTAGGGGCCTTACCTCGTCTGAGACTATTCTCCTTACTTCTGAGCTTGTAGGCACGTTGCCTTCCTCCTGCCTAGTCATGATAAGTCAGGTGTCGTGCTAGCTATTTAAAGCCAGAAAATCATATTTTTTGTATCAAGTGAACTGATCTTTACCTAGTGTTACGAGAGAGGTTTTTTGTGGCAAGGTAAAACCAGAAGAGGTTGAACAGTGTCAAATTTCAATATACCTAATACTCGAATAGTAAGAATTCAAAAATCCCCTATGTTTTGATTCCCATCTTCATTATCCTAGCATAGGAATCTATGAACTCTTGGGCATACATATTGGCACGTCTTTCTGACCCCTTGTGCACTCCAAGCTTTGACCTGATATGATGATAATACTCATGGAGGATAACAAACGGATTGCAAAAAATATCAGAGTTTAATGCATAAATCTTCTTTTCTGAAGGCCTGTACACTGCGTATACGGTTCTTCTTTTTCCCTTGATTGTGCCGACTGCTATTTTTGGAGTCTCAACCCGATAAAACTCACTTAGTTTGCCAAGGGCATCTTCCGTTGCTCCATCCAAAATCATCTTGACTATCTTTGCTTTGGTTAGGTCATCAACATCTGTCACAAATCCAAGTTACTAGATACACGATATAAGCAGTTCAAAATTCTATTTCGTCTTGCAGACTTGACAATCACATTCAAACATGCCAGCTTTTCCCATGCATTCTCCATGCTTTTCATCAGAACATTTGTGACACAGAACCATAATATCCAATTCTTCGATACATTTTGGGTTATTTTTACCCCCCTATTTGCCACAAAACTTGCCAGATCATGGGCCAATTTTTAGCTCAAAAATGGTCTAAAATGATCTATTTTCGAAAAATGGTGTTTTTTGCAATCTACGTTCAGAGGTTAAACCCCTTGTTATTTTTTTGATATCACGAAGATGATGATTTTTTCAAAAAACGCAATTTTCATGGGGGGTTTAACACTTGAGCGTGCATATGACAGCCAAGGGGCAAAACACCCCCATTGCCCG
>JAGWGO010000101.1 GCA_028867395.1 Nitrososphaerota archaeon
TAGAGGAGTAAGAAGAAGTAACAAAATTGTAATGTCAGATGATGAAAAGATCACTAGTCATCCCTCAAATTTTCTAATTTGCCTACATCAAGACTGTCAAATGTCATGCTCATCCTAAAGAGGAGGATAGAAGAAATTACTATTCCAACCAAAATGTCAGCAAATATGCCAATCTCAATTATCAGAGATACTCCGTGAGTAAGGGCCAAGGTAAAGAGGAAGAGGCCATTTTCAATAACCAAGAGACCAACAACCTGGCTTAGCGCACTTCTCCTGTTGACCAAAGCAAGAAGTCCCAAAAAGAATTGCGCCATGGAAACTGGAAGATAGATGTCAACTACTGGGTCGGACTTGAAAGGCATCTGCTGGCTGAAAAAATACGATAGTGCCACAAGCAATGCTGAGACGATTATCGATGTTCGAAGGCTAAGATACGGATTTGTCTCGGTCTTGTACTCGATTTCAAGTCTCCTTGTTACATAAGTCAGAACCTTTGGAATCGCAATTGATTTTATTACAAGTGTTAATCCTGCAGCAATGTAGATCTCCCAAATTCCTGTGACATATCCTATGATTGCAGTGACTCCAGCAAGTATGACCGACTGGAGTCTATATGCATTTAGCCAGTCCATAAAACCTCGTCTTGCGATTACCCCAAATGTTGCAATTAGCAGTATTGCGCCAGAAATTTCCATGACATCAAGTTGTATAGATTCCATAACCATCAACTAAAGATAATAAAAGACCAACCCTATCATCGAGCTTGCAATTGCTATAGCAACAAGATCAGGAAGCCTAAACAGCCTCCATTTTGCCACAGAAGATTCCAGAAATGCAACTCCTACTGCAAGTGTCGAGACCTTTATGACAAATGCCAAGAGGCCGATGCCTAGGGCAAGCGGCAAAATAGATGATGAAATACCCCATGGAACAAAGATGTTTGCAATCAATGTAAAGAGAACTAGTTGTTTTATTGACTGGGACCATTCCACTAGAGCCAAACTTTTTCCAGAATATTCCAAGACCATTGCCTCATGCATCATTGTAAGCTCAAGGTGTGTCGAATGGTTGCCAAACGGCAGACGTCCTGTCTCTCCAAGTATGACAACAAAGACGGCAATTGCAGCAAAGATTAGTTGAGGATGCGAAAGAAGCGCAGAGTTTGCGGCGGCCTCTACAATTGTGCTAAGGTTTGTTCCACCATATGTAATTGCTACAACGAAGATAGCAAGAAAGATGGCGGGCTCCAAGAGGGCAGAGATCATCATCTCCCTTGAGCTTCCCAAGCCTCCAAAGGTGCTTGACACGTCAAGCCCTGCAAGCATGGTAAAGAACCTGGCAAGAGCAAAAAGTCCAACCACTAGAATCAGATCGCCTACCAACCCAAATGGAGAAGGTGTAAGAAATACAGGTATGAAAAATGCAGCCGTCCCGATTGCAACGAAATTCACCCACGGAGATATTCTAAAAATCCATGAGCTCTGATCAGACACTACCTCGTCTTTGTGCAAGAGTTTTACAATATCATAATAAGGCTGGAAGAGGCCAGCCCCCATTCTCTTCTGTGTCCTGGCTTTGGTCTTTCTCATTATGCCCGTCATGAGCGGCGCAAGAGCCATGATAACTAGAACTTGGATTATTCCGATTGCAATGTCAGGAATGCTAGGCATGACTCAGCCTCACAAATAGGAGAAGTAGGATTATTGTAAGCATGATGTAGAGCAGATACGAGTTTATCTTTCCTGTCTGAATCTTGCGTATCTTATCAAGTACTAGGATTGTTGAGGAAACTATCGGGTTGTAGAGATTTTCCTCAAAGATGTTTCTTGTTGAGGATTTGAATATTATTGATTTTACAAGATACGGATTTGTTCGTACATAAAGTTCCTTGTCAGACTCGTTGTGTGACTTGAAAAGTGCTTTGAAGACTGCACGTATAGGCTGTGAGAGTGATGTCGCAGTATATTCCATCCGCTCGTTCAAGTTTCCAAAACCACAGTCCCATGTTCCATACGTTGTCTTTGTAGTCTTTCCGCTCATTACGCGGATAAAACCAAATACTGCAAGAGCCATACCAGATAGCATCATTGCAACAACAGGCATGGAAAGATTTGCAAAACTCTTTCCGCTCGCATTTTGCAGTGATACTGCATCAAATGGACTTGAGGGCTGGTACGGTAGATGAAATGCAGTGCTTGAAAGAGAGATTCCTAAAGATGGTACGATTCCAAACAAGGCACATGCAGACGCAAGTATTGCCATGCCCGCAATCATGTTGCGCGACACCTCTCTTATGTTCAATGAGAATTTGCTTCTTGCTTTTGAAAGAAATGTCATTGCAAACAATCTGACAAATGTTCCTGCTGCCAATCCTATTGTCAGGGCAAGCGGCAAGCTTGCAAATGCAATAGAAATTTGCAGTATTGTTGAAGGTATCTGAGAGCTTGAAAGTAATGCTTGCAACGCTAGCCACTCACTTACAAACCCATTGAAGGGCGGTAGACCAGAAATTGAGATTGCGCCAACTAGAAACAAAAGTGATGTCCAAGGCATCAGTCTTACAAGACCACCAAGCTTTTCCATGTCTTTTGTGTGCGTGGCATAAACAACAGAGCCTGCACCCATGAAGAGCAATCCCTTGAAAAAAGCATGGTTGATTGTATGAAACATGCTTGCAACGAGTGCCAAGGCTGAGAGGGATGCAAGGTGGTACGACGCAAAGATGACGGAGAGCCCAAGACCGATGAGAATTATCCCAATGTTTTCAATGCTAGAATATGCAAGGACGCGCTTGATGTCGCGCTCTACTATTGCATAGAGTACGCCAATTAAGGCAGACGCAGAGCCTGCAACAACCATGAGCATCCCCCACCATGCAAAATCCGGTGTGGCGCCAAAACCCGCAAGATCAAAAACAATTCGTACAAGTCCATAAATTCCCATTTTTATCATGACTGCAGACATCAAGGCCGAGATGTTGCTTGGTGCAGAAGGATGCGCCTTTGGTAGCCATGTATGTAAGGGAACAATTCCAGCCTTTGTACCAAATCCCACAAATGCAAAAACAAACATCAGATTTTTAATCAAGAAGGGAAATGAGGGTGACGAGTTTCTCAAAGAATCAAAACTTAGGCTTCCAGTCTGAAGATAACCTAGTAGAAATGAGACGAAGATAAAAGCAGTTCCAAAGTGTGTCATGACTAGGTACGTCATTCCAGACTTGATGTTTTCCTCCTTATCATGGTCGTATATTACCAAGAAGAAGGAGGTTAGCGACATCAATTCCCAAAACACTAGGAAGAAAAATCCGTTGTTTGAAGATACAACAAGAAGCATTGAGACAACAAAGACGTTGAAGAGAAAACCAAAGACCGATATCCTCTTTGTTACCTGATATTCTCTTGAATATCCAATAGAATAGAGCGAAACTGCAAAAGAGACAATGCCAATCATCAGCATGAAAAATGCCGAGACCCCATCAACAAAGACTTCTAGGTTAAAGAAAGGCACCATATTTGGCACAATCCATGACAGTGGTTTGCCAGTCAGGATATCAATCGAAAATAGAACTGCCAGTGCAGAACCTATCATAGGAGGAATGAAGATTATGGGCCTTGCAAATCGTCCATTTCTAGACGCCAGGCCAAGCATTGCCCCACCTAAGAATAGCAAGACAATTACCTGAAACAAAACAAGATCGCTAATCATTTCTGTCAGCCGGTCAAGCCCTGAGCAGTTTTGGGATAATTTTTCATAGATTGGGTCTTTGAGCCTCAGTCTTGGTTTTACGCATTTAATTGTTTATGAGAAAAAGGTATATGTGTATGTATATACATGTATATACATGCAGGATTACAACAACACAATGCAGCTGCTTGCACAGAAACCTGAATACCTCAAGACGTTGCAGTTGGCAGTGCAAAAAGAAGAAGAAAACCTGTCAAATAAGCAGTATCTAGGATGGCAATGGTTTGACGTAGAAACGCACCCTGCAAAGATCGTAAAACTAGTTACAAGCAGCATCGTCAAGGTGAACTTCAAATCAAGTGGCTCGACGTGTTATCTACTCAAGAACAGAGAGTCTGTAAAACGCGCTATCAAGCGCTCATAACTGTCCCATATAACGTGTTAAATTTAAAATGGGCATCCTCACCAAGTCAATCACTATGCAACAAATGCAAGGAATGTGCGTTAATTGATGACAATAACAAAATGCATAATTTGTGGAAGTGACGGTAGGGCCTATTGCTCCAAATGCAAGACCCAAGTATGTAGTCATTGTCACAAACCAGTAGGACAAGTATACTGCGAGTTGTGTCTTGAAAAACTTCCAAACCACAAAACAGACTGTTACAACAAGATGAGGTTTTCATACATCAAGTCAGATCATCTTCCAGTTGTTTACCAAGATTTGAACCATCAAAGGTTTCTGAAAACAAAATAGGCTTAATTTAGCAAGGATAACGCACTGGGTAGTATTCTGTAAACTAGTTCATGTCCAGTCAGTTTTTTATAACTACATCTTGTTAGTACATAAATGAAGATTTGTTGGGCAAACACAGACGACTTTACAGAAGCTGACATTGTCATTGTAGGCATACCAGACGAATCCAAGTCTCACTCACTCCGCAAGGGAAGCTCAGAGGCACCACACAAGATCCGGGAGATCTCAAACATAAGGGACACCTACAAGAGGGGTGACGCTATCTCGAAGGGATTTCCGATTGGAGGAATAAACTCCAAGGTATACGACAGTGGAAACGTATTGAGAACAGAGATTGGTGATGCAATAGAGAAAATTGTCTCAAAATCAAAGGTTCCGATATCTCTTGGCGGAGACCACTCGGTATCAACTGATGTCATACGATCAATCTACAAAAAATACGGCAAACTTTCGCTTGTCTACTTTGATGCACATCCAGACATTATCAGCTCAAAAGGAAGCTACTATGGCTCTGTCTTCAACGATGTTCTTCCATATATCGATGTCAATTCAAGCATCCAGATTGGCATCAGGACACCAGAGCAAGAAGAGATTGAGAACATCAAGAAGCATGGGATAAAGGTTTTGACTCCTCTTGATATCCTCAAAGAAGGAATTGTAGGGATTGAAAAGAAGGTTGTAAGCAGCCTTGGAAAGAACGTATACGTATCAGTAGACATGGATGTAATAGACCCTGCATTTGCACCAGGCGTTTCAGTTCCAGTGCCGCTTGGACTGTCAAGTCTTGAGGTTCTCCATCTTCTCAAGTCGATAACAAGGAGAGGAATTGTAGGGATTGATATAATGGAGGTCTGTCCAAGCTACGACATCAAAGACAGGACATCGCACCTTGCATCAAGGATGATAGGTGAAGTGATATCTTCGATGAACAAAACTCCTTAATGCTTTTAACTAGGCCGAGACGGTAGCATGGTAATGTTTTCTCATTTTACAGTGAAAGATGCAAACGCGATGCTTCCTGCCACAATTAAAAAGTTCAAGGACCTTGTAAACTCGAAAAACCAGGTGATAAAAATTCAGACAGAGATGGAATCTGATCCAAGATACATGACAAGCTTGAAAGATTACTTGCTAAAAAAACAAGAATTCAACACTGCAATTACAAACTTTTACAAGGGAATCGAGGAGATCGAGAATACGGGCGTCGCAGTAAAGAGTGTGGAAGAAGGATTACTTGATTTTCCATCTCTGAGATTCAATGAAGAGATTTGGCTTTGCTGGAAAGAGGGAGAGACTGAGATAAAGTTCTGGCACAGAAAGGACGAGGGGTTCAACGGGAGAAAGCCTCTTGAGACGTTTGATGTTGAGAAGTTACGCTAGAGACATTTTCTTATACACAACCTATATACCGAAATAGACCAAGATGTCGTCCATAAGCAATGCTATCGTCATGGTTGCGTGCAATTAGGATAAGATTTCTGTTAGCATCAGTAATTGCAGTCTTTTTGGGTCTTGCCATAAGTTGGTGGCAGACTGGAGCAATCAACCTCTGGTTTGCAGTTCTGACACTTGCGGGGGTAGTATCACTGCATGCAAGCGTAGACCTTCTCAACGATTACTGGGACTACAAAAGAAACATCGACACA
>JAGWGO010000102.1 GCA_028867395.1 Nitrososphaerota archaeon
ACACGATACTACAAAGATTTCAGATCATAGGAGCTTGAAAACAATGTTTCACAATTCGAATTTAGAAACATCAAAGCGCCGCCCGTCAGACTTGAACTGACGACCCGCTGATTAACAGTCAGCTGCTCTACCACGCTGAGCTAGGGCGGCAACAGACTTGTTCGTAGGATAAGCCGATTTAATTCTTGCTGAGGTTACTTTTCGATACCGTCTTGTTTTTCAAAAAGATAAATGCCGTCAAGAAAAACTCTCGAGTCTTTGTTTTTGACTTTGGTGTTTTGTTGCAGACTTGCAGCTGTTTGAGATACATCAGTTAGTACAGATCCTGTGATTACCACATCGTCTCCTTTTGCAACAACTTTTGTGTTGCCAAATATTCTTGAGACTCGTGGTGCTCGCTCTCCTTGGAAATTTTCAACATGGATGCTCCCATCTTTTACTTTAACTGTGATTGGAAAGTGTGCATAGACTATCTTCATCTTTAAAGTGTAACCTGTCTGTACACCTTTGATGAGAGTGTTGACAAGAGACTCGGCAGTCTTGAATATTGCATAATCTCTTTTGCGAGTGCCAAGAGATTTTATTACAATATTTTTGCCATCTACCTTTAGTTCGACTGGAATTTTCTTAAAGTTCTTTCTTGTCTTGCCAAGCGGTCCTTCAACATTTAGTATCTTGTGTCTCTCGCTTACCTTTACCTTGTCTGGTACTTCGATCTTTACCTCGTGTATCTCAACTTGCTCAGTAGACATATCCTACCAATAATCCCCCTATTCCCTTGTTTACTGCCTCATGGTGAGACATTACCCCTTGGTTTGTAGTAACAATTAGCATTCCCCTAGAATATGATGGAAGGTATTGCTGCTCCCATTTTGCATATCCGTCCTTGCTTACCTTGAATCTTGGCGTAATTGCACCGCACTTTGTTATCTTTGCTAAGAGTTGAATCTTGAATTTACCGCCCTTTTTGTCCTCTACGCGCTCAAATTCTCCGATATAGTTGTGGTTTTGCAGAGTCTTTAGCACCTCGGTTGCAAGCGTGGAAGTAGGTAAGACTACACAGTCGGACTTTCTTCTTGCCTCGCTGTTGTACAAGGTCACAAACATGTTTGCTAAGATATTGGTTGCCGGCATTCTTATCACCTAAATTTGTTAAACCCCAATGAAGTTGCCACTTCTCTAAAGCATCGTCTACACAGTATTAAATCATATTTTTGAATGACTGCGTTGTAGTCTCCGCATCTTTTGCACCATCTTGAGCCCTTGCCAAACTTGTGCTCTTTTCTTCCCGTAATCTTGTAGTCTCGATTCTTGGCCAAGCTATACCACTTGAACTCCAAATTCTCTGGTCAGAAATTCCTTTGCGGCCTCTGCAGTTATCCTGTGTCCGTCCCCTATGCTTGTCTTGTGCTTACTTCTTACCCTGATGCTAAATCCTGGTCTTGTTAGTGAAATTGAGATATTCAACCCTACGATTCCAATATTTGGATCGTACTTTACCCCTGGAATGTCGATGTGTTCGCGTATTCCAAAAGAGACATTTCCAAAATCGTCAAATGATGAGCCCTTGATCTGGTTTCCTTTAGCGGCAAAGAGCCTTTTCATAAGCTCGATTGCAGGCTGTTTTCTAACCGTGACTGCAACTCCAATTGGTTCTCCCTTGTGCACACCCCAGTCTCTCTGAGTAGCTTTTGCCATTCTTGGAGATGGTTGCTGTCCTGATATCTGTTGCAGTGCGAGCTTGGCTCGCTCGATTGGATCACCTGACTTGCCAACACCCATGTTGAGCACTACCTTTGCAACTGAGATCTTTTTCATTGGGGATTCTATCTTTTGCGACATGTTTATCACTGGATTTGTATCACTGGTTTGTCCTTTCCGACTGCCATGATAGAGTCTGATGGAATCTCTATCTGTCTATTATCGATATCGATTAGTGCTCGCTTTGGCAAGACAAATGTTCCCTCTCTTATTTCTGCAACTCTTCCCATCTTACCTGCGTTAACACCGCTTGTTACTATAACTTGTGCATCTTTTTCGAGTTTTATCACATCAAGTATTTTGGTCTCTGGAACTTGGACAAGACAAGTATCCCCTACGCTGACCTTTGTGTCAGATATCAGGTTTCTTCCGTCGTGGAAGCCAAGTTGTGTCTTTTTGCCTCTGATTGTGACTTTGTTTGTTACCTTGAGCAACTTTTTTGATTTCTCTGATGCGTTAATTGTGATTGGCTTTAACACTGTCAAGTCTTTTGGAACCATCCTGTAAACCTCAGGCACTCCCTGGAGCTCTACTACATCCATCAGGCCTATTCCATGGTGCAAAGACTTGCGGGTGACACCGTCGACTTTGACCTTGCCGCCATAGATGACTGACTTGGCCTCTCGCAAAGTGTTTGATAGCTTTAGTGTATCACGCACAAAAACTGCGGTAGGAACTGAGATGTCTTTTTTGTGGCCTCCTGGTTTTACAGTAACTACAAATCTCTTGTCCTTTCTTGTAATTCCCCAGAAAAGCGGGGCCATCTGTCTTTTTAATTTCTTACTACCTGCTATGCTTACCATTATTTATCACTCTTTTTTGTTTTTTGAGACTTTTTGTCTGTCTTGTCGGTCTTGGGAGCTGCTTTTGTTTCTTTTTGTTTTGGTTTATCTTCTTTCTTTTCTTCTTTTTTCTCCACTGGTTGCTCTTTTTGCTGCTCCTTTGGTTTTGCAGTCTCCTTTTGTTCTTCGGCTTTAGGTTTTGCCGCACTTGGCTTTTGGCCTTCAAGTCTACTCTGTCTCCACTTGTCTTCCAAGTTTAGAGCAGTAATCATTACATTAGATGGATGAATGTAAATATCGACGTTTCCGCCTTTCAATTTTTCTCGTTTGATTCCTTCAATTGCGATTCCTTTTCTTTCTGTTGATACGTTTGTAACCTTACCCTCAATTCCCTTGAACTCTCCTCTTAGAACCTTGACGCTGTCACCTTCAACTACGCGAGCGCTGCTCTTGCGGTATTTTTGTTGCAGCTCATCAGATAAAGGCGCTGCAAGCTGTTTGTTCACCAGATGCATTGGAGCAAGATACATCGTTTTGTTTCGCATAGATGTTGGTTTCATTTTTATACCACCATTGACGCCAAGTTTGCAATTCGTGGCCACTTTTCTGAAGCCTCGACTGCAACTGGTCCTTTTATCTCAGTTCCCTTTATCTCTCCTTCTGGTGTGACAAGCACTGCTGCATTGTCTTCAAATGTTACTCTAACGCCGCTCAGTCTGTGAATTGCGTACTTTTGTCGAATTATTACTGCGCCAAATATCTGCCCCCTGAGCTCACCGGGACCTTTCTTTACTACAACATTAACAAAATCTCCTACTGCCGCAGACGGATATCTTGCAACTCTGGTCTTTGTCTTTTGAACCATCACAATTTCTAAGATTTTAGCGCCTGTATTATCTGCGCATACGACTTGTGCGCCAAGCGGCAGCGGCCTTGTTACGTATGGTCGAAATTCTTGGACTCCTTTTGCAGATACTGCACGACTCTTTGTTGCTGCCATTATGACACAACCTCCACAACTACAAATGATACGCTCTTTGATAGCGGCCTGCATTCTGCTGTAAGCACGATATCTCCTTCCTTGAGATCAACGCACAGCGGCCTGTGGGCATGAATCTTGCTTTGGCTTCTTGCATATCGCTTGTATTTTGGTACAAACTTTGGAGCCTCTTGCTGTACAACTACCATCTTTGGTGCTTTTGCGCTTACCACTTTACCTTGAATCAGTTTTCCTCTAATGCTAAGAGTGCCATGGAATGGACAGTCATCGTCTTTGCACTCTGATTTTGGAGCTTGAACTTGTAATCCTATGTTTCTAGTCATGCTTTTACACCTATTCTCTCGTATGATCTCTTGGTTAATTTAGTCCCATCTATTTTGGCCTCGGAATTTCCAAAAGTAAACTTCCATCGGCTTGATTCTTTTGGAAACTTTTTGAGTCCTTTGTTAGTTTCAACCATAAACATGAATTTTGTTTCGTCAACAACTTTTCCTGATATGCCTATCACCTGGCTGTTGCTAGACTCTACAATCTGGATCTCAAGTCCGATTAGCTCATGCGATGCAATGTTATCTCTAGTCATCACTTTTTCTTCAGCTCGTTAATTCTTGTAAGCACTCTCGCAATATCTCTTCGTAGTGGCTTTACCTTGCCGCTATCTTTTCGGAGAGTTCCCTTGGATGACTCGATTCTAAGTTTAGTTAACTCAGAGCGCAATTGGTCTAGCCTGTCTTTGAGGTCAGTCTCGTTAAGCTCACGCACAGTCTTCATCTTCAGTCTTGACATTACTTGAGCTCCTCCTCTACCTCTTCAAAAGTCTCGACTTTTTCTATGAGCTCTTCTTCTCTTGCTACTTCCTCACTTTCAGTACGTGGTTTAGTGTGATCAATCTTTGATTCATCAAGTTCTTCAACTGCAATTTCTTTTCCTTCCAAGGCAGCGGCTGCTCTTCTTGCTGACATTTCTTTTGCGGTCCTCATTTCAAACTCTGGAACGTACATCTCTTTTCTTGCAATTCTGATTCTAACTCCGATCAAGCCCATCTTAGTTTCGACGTGAGCAATATCTTCTGCTACAACTATTCCTGCTTGATATCCAGCACGTGGAAGAATTCCTTTGCTGTGTTTTTCAAATGATGAGCGCTCTCCTCTAAGTTTGCCTGAAATTGTAATTTGAACACCCATTGCACCTGCCTCCATGATTGTTTGTAGAGTCCACATTACTGCTCTTCTAAAGGCAGTTCCTCTTGCAAGGTGTTGGGACATCCTGTTGCACATGACGCTTGGCTCAAGCTCCGGACGTGGTATCTCGATTACAGAAATTTGTGGGCTCTTTAGTCCAAAGTCTTTTTCTAAAACTTTTGTCAAGTCACGTATTCCGCCACCTTTTCTTCCAATAACTATTCCAGGTCTTGTGACGTGCAGTCCTACTCTGGTGCCTGTTGGTGTTTTTTGAATGTCAACTGCTGAAAATCCCGCTTCTTTGATTGCTTTCCTTAGGTAATCTTTGAGGAGCATGAGTTTGTAGCTGTCTTGAATTACGTTTTTTACTGATGACATGTCAAATCTCCTGAGCTACAAGCTCGACGTGTGTCAGAATGTCAATCTTTGGGGTTGCTCTGCCTTGTGCACGTGGAGTAAACCTTTCGATCTTTCTTCCTTTGTGCACTGTTGCGTTGATTATCTTTAATCTGTCAAGGTCCATACCTCGATATTCTGCGTTTGATTCTAAATTGTCAAGCAGTCTTGAAAATTCCGTCGCTGCCTTTTTTGGATATCGTCCAGACATTACTCCAGTGTCTGACTTGTGCCCAACTTCATTGTGATATCTTCTAAACGGGACTGCCCTTTCCTTGTTGACAACAGCCTGCAGGTAGTTTCTTGCCTTTTCAAGAGACATGCCTTTTATTGTAACTGCAATTTCGCGTGCGTGCTTGTGGGATATTGTCTTTTCTCTTAGAGCAGCGCGAACGTGTTTTGTTTTGTCATAATTTTGAAAAGAATATCCAAAGTCCATGATAATCACTTTAATGGGACGTACAAACTGGACCTTGATGCTCCGACACCAGGTGCGCCGTGAACGACTCGCTTGTTTGTCATGGAGAACTCGCCAAGATAGTGGCCTACCATTTCGGGTTTGATATCCACTGGACGAAATTCTTTGCCTGAAAATACTGAAATGTTAAGGCCAACCATGTATGGCAAAATTATTACATCGCGAAGGTGTGTCTTGATAGGTGTTTTCAGCTTGCCTGCTTTTGCAAGTTTTGTCTCCTCAAGCAACTTGCGCTTGCCGTCTGTGATTCCCCTTGTCAATGATCTTCTTGCACGAGCAGGTAAGAGATCAAACAACTTTTCAAGTGACATGTTTTGTAATTCTTCGACTGATATTCCCCTATACTTGAATTCTTTAACCAATTATTTCCACCTTTATCTGAGTTCGTTCACGGGCGACCATATTATAGCATTCCTATCTTGGTTGCAAGGTCTCTTGCCTTTTCAATTGTTTCAAATTTTACAAATGCCTTCT
>JAGWGO010000291.1 GCA_028867395.1 Nitrososphaerota archaeon
ATTTCTTCTAGTTTCGTAATTTTTGAATGTTCTATCCCCTTTTGCTGTGCTTCTTTAGCTAGTTGAACGGCTTTTACAAAATTTAGGTCATTTTCAAATAGATCTTTTATGCCAACACCTTTCTTCTCTCTTGTCCTCTCACAAAATCTAAGAAACGACGTTACGCCATGAGACTCGAGCACGTTTAAGGCATGAATCAGCCTTATTGCAGTAAAGAGTGGTTTTGCAGCCCTTCGATTTTGCCGTAAAACAAAATCTCTTGCTCTCAATAATTCCGACAATGACCTTGTATTTGACAGATTTAGTCCTAATCTTCTAAGCTCGTTATACCTAGAATCAATTGATGTCCTTAGACAGAACTGAATTTGTTTCATTTCTGAAGGAAGTTCAACGCTTATCCATTGAGTATCTGTTTGCTGCACATATGGTTTGACATCAGGACTTTCTTCCGTTCTTTGTGCAATGGTTGAAATCTTTAATATTCCAAGTATTTCGGATGCTTTTTCCTTCTCACTTGGCAAGGTAGCCGTCATGCCAATTATTCTCACATTCATGCTGGCAAATCGTTCTGCTATGCCAGCATATGCATAATCTCCTACGGTTCTGTGGGCTTCGTCAAAAATTATTAAAACAAATTGGGACGGGTCCACAAGTTGACGATCCAGATCATTTTTTATTATTTCAGGGGTAGCGCAAATTATACTGTTTATCCACAATTTCTTACGTTTAGTTAGCGTATCTTCACCGGTTATGAGTGCAATATCATCTATGAGGAGGTTTGATTTCAAAAATTCATAATGTTGATGTGCAAGTACTCTTGTAGGAGCTAGGAATAAAACCCCTCCTGTTCTTCTAGTGAGAAATTCTGCTATAACTTGTAGTGCGACCGTTGTCTTGCCAAGACCAGTTGGGAGAACAACAAGGCAATTATTTTCCATGGCTTGTTTTGCCAAATTTACCTGATATTCACGGTATTCTACAGCAGATTTTTTTATAAATTTATGTTCAATGTATCGAATACTCAAGTGTTACCAGATTGCCGTCGGAGAAGTAAAAACGTTGTTTCGAGCTGATCGTTACTCTTAGCTTTAGATTTTGATATGCCGTCTTTGTAGATCTTATATTAGACCAAGTTCCAGTCCTTGTGTGAAAAAAGAGTTTGAACGACCTACATGGGAT
>JAGWGO010000103.1 GCA_028867395.1 Nitrososphaerota archaeon
CTCCACCAAACAATGTGGTATGGACTAGTACCGAGTATACCCCAGTTTGATTAATTGGAGCATAAACTTCAGTGGATGTGTCGTCTTTATTTTTTACTGGATAGAATCCTCCACCCTCTCCGAAGGGAGTGCTTGGTCCAAGCCAGTCCCCGCTTGGCCATCCTTGAAATTGTCCTAACACGCCTGGTGGAGAATTTGTCTGAATTATGTTTCCCTTCGGATCAACTACAAAGACAGACAAGTTGGTGTTAGGATCTTGCCACGAAAAAATCATTGTTGCTGTGTTTACCGTTTTGTCGGCAATATCGAAATAATATTGTCTCCAGTCCCCAGCATTATATCTATTAGACATGTCAAAACCTCCTCCTACATAGCCGTTGCCAAAAATAGTGTCACCTTGTGATCCTTTGATAACAGTCGGTAGATCTTTTGGTTGTAAATTTTTAACAACTACATATGACACTGGTAAATTGAGTACGTGAGATTCGTCACTAAATGAGATGAACCCTTGATACACCCCTGGTTTTTGGTCAGATGATACAACAAGTGTTGCAGATATTGTGGCGTTGCTATGTGGTTCTATTTGGACATCGTTTGAACCAAGCCACACCACTTTCCATGGAGATTTTTCGTAATAGCTTGTTGTAATTGTATAATTCATTGCGGTAGAATTCTTCTTAGTATCGCCTGACCAGTATGAGTATCTAGTGGGTACTGGATATACCCCTACCAATGGAATATGTTCAAATTTTGAACTTGGATGAGAGACTCTAAGTTCCTGAACAGTTCCCCACGAACCTCCCCTATTCACGAGTGCTAGATCACGGTAGGTTGGTTGTGCATTACCATGTTTGTTCCAGTCATAGAGGTAAAGGGATGAGATTTTCATGTCCCCAGCGTAGGTTTTAGCAGAGGAGTTCATAAATTCTGAAAATGGGAATGTCAAGTCTAGAACCATAAGTGAAGCATCAGCAGGTATGGGATTTGTTTTTTGGAAAAACGATAATAGATTAGTATGATTTGTTATTTGAGCAAGCGGTACATAATTAGGTCTGTAAACACCTTCTTTTTTGATTAAAGAGTCGTTTAAGCGTGGTTCTGTTGTACCGTTATATTGAGAGATTGACATTAAATCAATTTTTTGCGGTTCTATCTTTACTTCTATGGGATTTGAGGTAGGATTTTCTATGGTGAAGGTGGTAGAAGTTCTATCCCCTTGATGCAGTCTTCCAGCAAACCATGGAGTCTCTTGAAATGAAGTATTATTCAATTGGAACGTCTTCAGTCCAAACGAAAAGGAATTTAATGAACCCACAGCAGGACCAAGTACATCTGCGATATTGTGATACGTCGCATTGTTGTAAACTGCAAAGGTATTTCCTTTACCAAGTACAAAGTTGACTGCTTTTGTGACATTTACAAGACCAGAGCCTTGAGCAAATGGATCGTTGCCAAGATCATCTGCAGTAGACATCAGAATATTTTTTATTGTAAATGGATTATACAAAATTCCTTTTTCATGCAATGCCTGCATAACGATAGCAGCTGCACCAGCAGTAAGAGGAGCTGCTAGGCTTGTTCCTCCAAATAACGCAAATGGACCAGTTGAGTTTTTGCTGTACTTTGTGACCGACGTTGGAGTAAATCCATACTCCCCTACAGCCATGATATCCGGTTTGGGATCTCCTATGAGCGATGGACCTTTACTTGAAAATCCTGAAACGTCACCAAAGTAAGATGTACTGTTGCCAAATCTCGGCTGGCCTTTGAAAGGTCCATAACCCACAAAGATATTATCGGTTGAAGCACCTACAGTAAGACCAAACGGAGCAGCGTCAGGACTTCCGACGGTTCCATATCCAGGTCCAGCATTACCCGCGCTACTCACGGTTAGTATTCCAGGATATTTTGGATCAAGTGAGCCTGGAACGTTGAGTGCACTGAGCAAAAGCGAACCTACGTCAAGGCCGGGAACTGCACCAAGAGCTGGAAATGTAGAGATGCCCCAACTATTGGATAGAATATCTACTCTTGGTGTTCCTGAAAACTTCCAAGTTTTACCGTCCTGATCAAATCCTGCTGCCCACAGCCAGCCATATACTGCGTCGCCAAGCCACAATGCCTTTATTGGAACTATCTTGGACCCTGGTGCTATTCCATTTATAACATATTTTGTTGAATTTCCATAGACATCATACTGTCCATTTCCCTGTGACGTGATGGATGCAGCGGTTGCAGTTCCATGTCCTTCGTAATCATACATTACGCCAAAGAAGTTACCATGTGGATCCAGTGGCGGAAGTAATGTACCGTTCACTGCACCCATCGATTTATCGATCTTGGCAGCGTGTGAAAATGCTCCATATATGTCAAGGACACGTGCGCCCACGGTGCCTGCGCTGTATATTGGGACTCCATTATTATAATATACAAGGTATTCTTTTCCATTTCCAAGTGTAATTGGGGTCTGTGTGGTAAAATCAAAGCCATAGGTTGGAGGTATTGGACTTGTAATTCTTATGAAGTCCTTATACGAATCGGCCATATCAGGAATTATTGTATCATAAACTCCTGCTGTTTTTGAATCAACTACAAGAACTGGCACAAGTTGCAGTATAGAGAGTTGACCTTGTGAAACGCTCTCGTATATCATTCCAAAGTGATACATTCCACTTTTTGATACAATGAAATGTCTTGCATCTTTACCTATCTTGTAGTCATTTGATACCGTTCCGTTAATTACAGGTGTACCTCCCTTTGGATATTGTGAATTGTATACTGGAATGGTAGTTCCTTGCCCTCCCCTACTCAAATCAAGGAAAACCCCCTTAGAATTTACGTATACAGACCCAGTGACATTCTTTGGTATTGGATGAGTATAATTTTGGATGACCCCATTGTTGTTTATTTGTGCTACAAATGTAGCGTTTGTCAGTACGAGCCCCTGTCCGTCGACATCAACCATTATTGGAATATTGTTCTTGTCTCTAGCAAGTGAGTTTTTTACATCAGGATTTGAAAAATCAGTACCAGTATCAACTATTCCTATCTTGATACCATCTCCAGTATAGTTGTATTGTTGAATTACTTTGCTTGAACCCAGTATGTCATCAATCCTTGATACGTCAGATGGGGTAGAACCTGTAGATACAGAATCAAATTCTAAAGGAACATCCTCAATTACATCATAACCAGCAAGCTTCAAGCTGGAGATCTCATTTGGGTTAAACAGTCCTACAGCAAAAGAACCATGATCAGAATCAAATCCATAAATTAAGTTGTTAGATCTTTGAGATATATCTGATATAGTACCTGAACCAAAAACCAGATATCTTTTTGCAATGTTTTCATAAGAAGTAGGTTGAAAAGTTATGAGGCCCGATGTTTGCAATACATTGTGAGTTTGCATCGGTCTTGGAATATCGATGTCATAAAACGCAAAAACTGGCTTTGGAATTATGGATAATAGCAGTATAGTTATTAAAAAAAATGAAACTAACATCATGGTATGTGATTTGTCGTTTCCCATGATCGTTATCTTCGCCTAGCAAGAATGGTTATTTGTAACGCAATGATTACAGCTATCAAAGCAACCACTGGCAAAAATAATGAATTAACCTGTCCAGATGCCGATTCGAGGCTCTGTACTGATAGCGACATCGAAGTGACAGTTTTGTTCATGTTTGCATTTGCCTGAGATATAGAGTTCTGGCTCGTGTTTAATACATATCCAAAGTTTTGGACTTCATTTTTCATCTTGCCAAGTTCACTGGATGTTGTTTCTAATGCAGAGTTTAACTGTATTAGTTGATTTGAAATATTTTCTATGCTTTCCTTTTGCACTAGTGTAGCAACTGATCCGTTTCCTTCAGCTCCCTGGCTGAATGCAATTATGACAAAGATATAGGTACCCTCCTGCTTAGGTGTAAAGTCTACATAAAAGAGTCCTGGATTAAGAATGGTAAAAGAGTTAGTTAGAATGACTGTACTACCATCTGGCTGGTGAACGTATGAGTTTGCAAGTAATTTAGATGGATCCTCAGGGACTAGCAAACCATCATTTGTTACCTGAATAAAAACTCGAAATGTTTGGTTAACAGCTGCAGTCTGCGGCGCATAAACTGACACCAAGACTGTTCTTTGTATTGGGACAAGTGTCAGAGATGAAGAGGGAGCAAATTTTATGTCTACTTTTTGTGAAAACCCTTGCTCTTTTGGAAGAATGCCTTCTACGGAATACGTTCCATAAGGATAGCTTGTTGTTGCATTGGGCCAGTGAATAAGTATCTGGTTAAAGTTTCCTTGTGCATCAGATGTGATTTGATTGAATTGTTTGAAAGTGCCATCAGGTGCTAATAATCTCAGAATCACGGTCTCGTTTGCAGAAGAAGTCTTGCCATATGCAAGAAGTGGTTGACCTTCGGAATACACTTGGGAATCTGTATACAGCTGTAACGGTACTGAAATTGCATTAGCTTGAGACAGAAAAACATTTACGATAACAAAGAGCATGAGACTTGTTATCAATAATTTCAATCTATTCGTGTTGATTCGTACCCATAGATATTGGTTCTGTTAAAAAGAATCATGTTAGTTAGTTAAAAAACCATCCAAGAAAGACTTGGGAAAAATAATTTTGTGAACTTTATTCCTGAAGGTAGCGTTCTGGACACATGGAATTGATTGAGACTATGGAAAGGTTACCTTGTTCTTTTTTAAACATTGTAAGAGATGCATTTCTGATTATCAGTTCATACAAAGATTCAGGTTTTAATTGCATGACAGTAGCAAGCATGGATTTTATCGGATCCATATGGGTCACAAACAAGATATCTTCTTCATTGTGCTTTCTGATACAGTGTTCAGTCAAATCTATAATTCTTTTTTTAATGCTGGCAAATGATTCTATACCATTTTCTTCTATTACTGAATGACCTTCGTAGAACTTGAGAAAAATATTTCCATGTTTTGCAAACATTTCCTCATATGGCATGCCTGATAGTCTCCCCATATCAATTTCAGTCAATCTCTCATCGACTTTATAATCAAGCTTCAATTTTTTTGCCACGATACTAGCAGTTTGTTCAGCTCTTTCTACCGGACTAGAGTATATGGCAGATATACGGAATGGTTCAAGAAAATCAGCTATTTTTTCTGCTTGCTTGATTCCAAGATCTGTAAGAGGATATCCTTTTGTGCGACCTGCAAGAATTCTCTCTATGTTATTTCTCGCTTGTCCATGACGTAGAAAAAGAAACAAGTCTATTCTGAAACGACTTGTTGAATAAAGATAATAATAAGATTATTAGAGCAAGATATCATGAAGATTGGAATAATAGGCGGCACTGGTGGAATGGGAAAAGGTTTTGCTCTGCGATGGGCCGTCAATCATGATATACTAATCGGTTCAAGAGATGCCGCAAGAGCAGAAGAGGCAGCTCGTGAATATTCTTCAAGTGCATCTACAGAACATGTTTCTCCAAAAGGCAAGATAACAGGAACAGATAATCTTTCTGTTGCAAAAGAAAGTGACGTATTGGTGCTCTCCATCCCATATGAGAACATTGATGCTATTTGCTCGCAGCTACTTCCTAACGTGAAGGATTCATGCATTGTGATATCTCCTATCGTTCCACTCACTAAAACCGACGCAGGGTTTGAGTTGATTTCATTCATAGAAGGAAAACCTTCTGCATATGAACTAGTCAAAAAACACATGAAAAATAAATCCAATCTGGTCTCTGCGTTTCATACAATTTCAGAAAAGAAGCTTATTGATACCAAACTTGTTTTGGATTCAGATATTTTCGTGTGTGGCGACAATGAGAATTCGATAAATATTGTAAACGGTCTAATTCAAGAGATAAAAAATCTGCGTCCAATACTACTAGGACCAGGCTCTCTCTCATACCTTGCCGAAAGCGCTACACCAATTCTTATCAACGCAATGATAAAAAACAAGATGA
>JAGWGO010000104.1 GCA_028867395.1 Nitrososphaerota archaeon
ATGGCCGAGACTCTAAAGTATACAAATGATCAAGGAGTTGATGTCGTAATTGATCATGTTGGGGCAAAAACATGGCCAGTTAGCATTGATGTCCTCAAGGTAGGCGGGAAAATGGTCGCATGTGGTACTACAAGTGGCGCAGAAGCTACCGTGAATATAAGAGCATTTTACAGCAAGGAGGCTAACATAATAGGTGCTTATCTTGGGTCAAAATCGCAACTGATATCACTTCACAAATTCATGAAATCAAAGAAGATAAAACCGATAATTGACAGCGTCTTTGAGCTCAAAGATGCCAAGACAGCACATCAAAAGATGGAAGCAAGTTCTCAGTTTGGAAAGATAATCTTAAAAGTTTCTAGATAACAAATTCTCTACATTCACAATCTAAGACAAGACATGTCTCTTTCGTTCTAATGTGATCGTCCATCGAGTGTCCACATTTTACATTCTTACAGGTGCGCCTTGACTTTTCTCTCTGCACGACTCTTTGTGCTATCTGATTTGCCTTTTCCTTAGTGTAACCCTTCTTGTCGATATAATAGTGAACTACCCTGTTGTATAGTTCGTTTGGATCAAAGGTATGGCTCATCACATGTATAATATCGTCTTCAAAACATTTTAAGTTGCTGAGCTTTTCCAGAATTGATTTTGGCCTGATCGCACTTAATGCAACAGGTTCTCTTTTTCACGCAATATGTTTAGGGCAGAACCTGCCTGGAACCACTTTATCTGAAACTTGTTGTAAGAGTGGTTTAGAAGTATCTCTTCTTTTGTGCCGTCTTCATGGTGTATAAAACCACGGAGTTGTTTTCCTGGCTGCATATCTCCAAGACCCACTATTGATATGCTGTCTGTCTCTCTGATCTTGTCATAATCAGCAGGATTTGCAAATGTCAGTGCAAGAACCCCCTGCTTTTTCAAGTTAGTCTCATGAATTCTTGCAAAACTTCTAGCTATCACCGAAGCACATCCCAGATATCTTGGAGACATGGCTGCGTGTTCTCTGCTGCTTCCTTCACCATAGTTGTTATCACCTATTACAATCCATCTGAATCCCTTCTCCTTGTATTGTCGTGCAATAGATGGAAATGCTTCAATTTTTCCGGTCAGAAAGTTCTTTCCCTTTCCTACCCCATTATTGTAAGCGTTTACTGCGCCCAAGAAGATGTTATCACTGATTTTATCAAGATGCCCCCTAAATCGCAACCAAGAACCTGCAGGCGATATATGATCCGTGGTACATTTTCCTTTTGCCTTTAACAGAACTGGCAATTCAACAAAGTCCTTTCCATCCCATTGTGGAAACGGCTCTAGCTTTTGTAATCTATCGCTATGCCCAGGGATTGCTATTGCAACAAGGTCTGGAATTTCAGATGGTGGAACATAAACATCTTTAACACTTTGAAAACCCCTCAGTGGTACTTCCGGTGCCTTTTTTGGCGGGTCCAGCATGAACTTTTTGCCATCTGGTGTAGTTATTTGATCTTTTAGAGGGTTAAACGAGAGTCTACCCCCAAGAGCAAGAGCTACTATCAGTTCAGGACTACCTATGAAATTCATTGTTTCACGTCTGCCGTCGTTTCTTCCTGGGAAATTTCTATTAAATGATGTAATTATGGTGTTGGGTTCTCCTGCTTTTAGTTCAGGTCTTCGCCACTGCCCTATGCAAGGACCACATGCGTTTGCAAGGACGGTTGCTCCAACTTCTATTAGTGTCTCCATCTGACCATCTCGTTCTATTGTAGCACGAATCTGCTCCGAGCCAGGAGTAACCAGTAATGGGATCTTTACCTTTAGTCCTTTTTCTTTTGCCTGCTCTGCCACGTTTGCAGCTCTTGTCATGTCTTCATACGAAGAATTGGTGCAGCTTCCAATTAATGCAACTGAGATTGTATCAAGGTAATTATTTTTCGTGACATCTTCTGCAAGTTGTGATATTGGTCTTGCAAGGTCTGGTGTGTGAGGTCCTACAACATATGGTTCCAGTGTAGAGAGATCAATCTCAATTACTTTATCAAAATATTTCTCTGGATGTTGTTCAACATCAGGGTCGGCAACAAGTATGTTTTTGTGCGCATTTGCAGCATCGGCAATTTTTTCTCGCCCAGTTGATCTAAGATAGGCATCCATTCTTTCATCATACGGGAAGATAGAGCATGTAGCACCAATCTCCGCTCCCATGTTAGTTATTGTTGCTTTGCCAGTACAGCTTATGGTTCTTGCACCAGATCCAAAATATTCTATTATCGCGTTTGTTCCTCCAGAAACAGTAAGCTTTGATGCAACATACAATATGATATCTTTTGGAGAAGTCCATCCGTTCAGCTCGCCCTTTAGATTGATGCCTATTCGTTTTGGATACAAGAGATCCCAAGGAAATCCTGCCATCACCTCTGCTGCGTCAAGACCTCCTACTCCCACTGCTATCATTCCGAGACCTCCTGCGTTTGGTGTGTGCGAATCAGTACCTATCATCAACCCTCCTGGGAACGCATAATTTTCCAGGACTACTTGATGTATTATTCCAGCACCTGGTCTCCAAAATCCCATCCCAAACTTTCTTGAAGCAGACTCGAGAAACTTGTAAACCTCGCTATTCTCATCCAATGCCATCTTGGTGTCCTCTTCGCTACCCACTCTGGCTTGAATTAGGTGGTCACAGTGTACTGTTGTTGGAAGTGCGACCCGTTTTAATCCTGACTGCATAAACTGCAAGATGACCATCTGGCCAGTGACGTCTTGTAATGCGACTCTGTCGGGTTTTAGAAGTGCATAGGATCTCCCAGGCTCTAGATTCTTTGCGGTATCAATATCTTCTAGATGGCCAACAAGGATTTTCTCCGCAAGAGTTAGCGGTCGGTTTATTATCCTTCCATATTTTGAAATGTTTTCCTCAAGTTTTTTGTAGACGTCAGAAACAAGCTCGACCGTTGTCTCAATTTTCATTATAAACAAATTGATATTAATCAGATTTTAATATAAATTGTCCTAGACTGTATAAATTGAAAATAGGATACCTAGTTTTTCTTTTGTACCAAATTCACAAAGTACTTGTGTATTGACAAGTCTTCCGTGAGTTCAGGATGAAATGAGGTGCCAATGATGTTTCCTTGCTTTACGGCAACTATCTTTTCGTCAATCTTTGAAAGGATTTCGACATTTTTCCCTGCGTCCACTACAGAGGGTGCCCTTATGAAAACGCCCCTAAAACTAGGTATGCCAATTTTTTCAAGCGATATATCTGCTTCAAACGAGTTTTTTTGCCTTCCAAAGGTGTTTCTTTCGATCTTGATATCAAGATAATCCAAGAGAGGTTGTTCCGTCTCTCCTACAACCCTGTCCTTTACCTTTTTGGACAAGAGTATCATTCCGGCGCACGTGCCTAAAACTGGCATGCCAGACGCAATCTTTTCTTTTATCTTTTTGAGAGATCCGTTGACAAGAGAAAGTGTGCCAATCACAATGCTCTCCCCTCCAGGAATGATAAGACCGTCAAGATCAGAGATTTGCTCCGGATTTTTTACCTCGGTTACTACTCCCTCGATTCCAAGATCATCCATAGCCATCCTTGTCGCAGATATATTTTCTGCAACGTCTCCCTGGACAGCAAGTATTCCTATGTTGACTCCTTTCATGCAGTGCTTCCTCTTTCTTGCATTCTAAGTTCTAGGTTTTTTGTATCAAGACCCAGCATAGACTGTCGTTCATCCACCATTTTTTGCGCTTCCTTTACCTTGCCAGGATCTTCCCAGAATGTAGTAGCAAGAACTACTGCTTGAGCCCTTTCCTTTGCATCGTCTGACTTAAAAATTCCAGAACCTACAAAGATTCCATCACAACCAAGTGTCATAAGATATGCCGCATCAGCTGGAGTTGAGATTCCGCCTGCAGCAAAATTCACTACAGGTAACCTTCCAAGACTTGCAGTCTCTTCTACAAGAGAATACGAAACTTTGAGTTCGCGCGCTAGGCTGACAAGATCTTGATCGTCACCAGCATCATAAATTGATTTTAGACGTCTCAGTTCAGTGTTGACATTTTTTATGTGAATTACAGCCTCTGCAACATTGCCAGTCCCTGGCTCTCCTTTGGTTCTTATCATTGCTACGCCTTCCTCAATTCTTCGGAGTGCTTCTCCTAGATTTCGTGCACCGTTAACAAAGGGGGTTGTAAAATCCCATTTCCATATGTGATGGAATTCATCAGCAGGTGTAAGAACCTCTGACTCGTCAATCATATCAACATCAGTTGCGTCCAAAACTTTTGCCTCATAAACATGGCCAATTCTGCATTTTGCCATTACAGGAATGGTTGTCGAATCCATAATCTCCTCAATAATTCTGATACTTGCAGTTCTTGCAACTCCTCCAGCTTTTCTTACATCAGCCGGCAGTTTGTCAAGAACCATCACTGCAACTGCTCCAGCATCTTCTGCTATCTGAGCTTGTTCGACAGTTGTAACATCCATAACAACGCCATTTTTTAGCATATGGGCAAAACCTCGTTTAAGAGTGGAGGTACCCCTTTTGGTTTCAAATGATCCCAAGTTCTCTTTGACTATTCCTTTTGCGTTATCAATGTCGCCTGAGAGTGGAATCACATAGATTGATCGCTTTGAGCGCTATTTATTTTATTTCTCCAATCATGCCATCAAGGGTTGATTGCATTTGCGTTATGATTGGAGGGATAAACTCTTGGCTTGCATTTGCATCTGTCCACTGTAGATTTACAGTCTTGCCGTCAAATGTGACCTGAAGACCATATTTCTCATAGTTTGATGCATCGGGCTTGGCTTGGTACACGGCGTCTGGAATGTCCACAAACCCAGTCTCTTTGATCAAGGCCTTCAAACTTGTAAGCTCTTCATTTGATAATTGATATTTTACATCTGGGTTGGAATAACCGTTTTTTGTGAGACTGTAGACTGCAGAGCCATCATTTTGTATCGTTAAGACTTCGGCAATGTCGGCACCTATGCTTTGAGTTACACCAAACGATATCTTCTGCAGATGTTCTTTTGTGTATTGTAATGTCATGACATCTTCTGAATTTACTTCAGAACTTGGCACCTGTGGTCTTGTCAATATTGGAACGACTATGAAGATAGCTGCAAGTATAGGAATTGCTGCAAGTATGAGCACTATTGGTTTTGCCATGATTCCTCAACTAAATTCTGTTTGGTATAAACGGAAGAAAAGCGAAATAGCTGTGCAAATCCAATCTTTTGCATTAAATGAACAGGCTCTCATGTCTGCAATAAATCTTCAGAAGTCAAGTAAATTAAAATTCAAGTGCATTTATTGACCAAACGTGGGGTCGTAGCCTAGCCAGGCATGGCGACAGGGTACATCACATGATCACCGCTAAGGGCTCCAGTGGTTCAACTAGCTTCACTGACGAAAGGATGATGTACAGTTTGGAGCTGTAGTGACCCGTGTGTCGCCGGTTCAACTCCGGTCGGCCCCACCATTTTTTAGATCGTCGACTTTAGAGAACAGTTATAAGGAAAAAGCAACGATAACATACTATTCAACTTGGGGATGATTTACAAATTGTTGCATATTGGAGGAAATTGAATTGAGTCGTGGTAATTTCCCTACATTTGGTGCATCCAAAACTGGGACGTATGTTTCTACACTAAAAAACTATAACCTGCCTCCCTTCATTCTTGAAAGAATTGCTGTAGACTGCAAATCTGACCTGATTAAAAAAGGTAGAATTGAAGAAAGACTACAAAGCATGAATGACGCGGCTCTTGAACTCCTGCACAAGGTTTTTGTTGATTGTGAGGAAAATTCTGATGGCACTTACGCAGATTATCGCTTTTTTGCATACATGTCCAGCATGTTCCACAAGTGTGAAATTCTTCTAAATGAAAAGATTCCTGGCCATTCAAACAAAGTCCACAAAGTTCCAATTGCAGTAAAAAACAATGGTATGTACTTTG
>JAGWGO010000292.1 GCA_028867395.1 Nitrososphaerota archaeon
GCAATTAATCAACCCGTAACTAGACAGTCTAAACGTTAATTAATAGTCAAAAAACTTTTTTCACTACTTGGCTACATTCAAGCTAAACATATCGGACAAGAAGGGAAGGACCATATCAAAAGAGGTCAAGGAAAAGGACGCAAGTCCATTCTTGGGTCTCCAAGTTGGTTCTGAGCTTGACGCAGCACTTGTAGGCGAGGCTGGAAAGCTAAAGATCACAGGGGGCAGCGACAAGTCTGGCGTTCCCTTGCGTCCTGACATACATGGAGGGGCACGCAAGTACATACTCTTGTCACCAGGTGTCGGTCTTCGAACAGCAGAGATTGGCCAGAGAATTCGCAAGTTGATTCGCGGAAGTACCATAACTGAAGAAGTTTATCAGATAAACTGCTCAATTGATTCTGAGCTCAAGGTAGAAGAAAAACCAAAAGAAGAGCAGGCAGAAAAAAAAGAGAGCGCTGACAAACCAAAAAAGGCATAGCTTAAGATAGGTCTAAATTTTTAGCTTCATTGTGCACTGGAAAGACACACTTCCTGATTGGTATGTAAAAAAATACGGAAAACAACCATGTGTCAACATTGGCACCTCTGGCCATGTAGACCACGGCAAGACAACTCTGATTCAGGCACTAACTGGAGTTTGGACAAGTGCTCACAGCGAGGAACTTAAACGAGGAATTACTATTAGGGTTGGATATGCGGATGCTGCGTTTTACAAGTGCAAGAGCTGCGAGGTTCCTTTGGGATATTCTGTCACGCCAAAGTGTAACAACTGCGGCAAGGAAAGCGAGCTTACTAGAGTCGTTAGCTTCGTTGACAGCCCAGGACACGAGAGCCTCATGGCAAACATGCTCTCAGGGTCTGCGCTCATTGATGGCGCGATGCTTGTGGTTGCTGCAAACGAGAAAGTTCCACAGCCGCAGACAAAAGAACATCTTCTTGCCCTGCAAACGCTTGGCATAAAGCAGATTGTTATTGTTCAAAACAAGGTAGACCTTGTATCATATGATGATGCGATGGCAAACTATGCTGATATCGTAAAATTTGTCAAGGGAACAAATGCAGCCAAGGCACCAATCATTCCAATCTCTGCACAGTCAAAACTAAACATTGATGCGTTGATTGGCGCAATCGAGTCTACAATTCCAACACCAG
>JAGWGO010000105.1 GCA_028867395.1 Nitrososphaerota archaeon
ACCATTTCGTAGCGTCTCGTTAACTGATCGGATAAATGCCCCTTCGACTTCTTCTCTTGTTGCCTGTATGTCCTCTTTTGCACCATACGTGCTCTCAATTAGGAGTGTCTCTACTCGCGGGAAGTTCCAGGATGCGCTTTCAAATAACATGGATTTGCCATATTTTAGATCTCCAGTGTAGACAAAGTTGTGGTTTCCGTTTCCAATGTGAAAATGACATGATGCAGAACCCAAGATGTGGCCTGCGTTTGAAAAGACTAGTTTTATGTCAGGAGAAATATCGGTAACAGTACCATAGGCAAGAGGTATTGTTTGCTTCATGATTTGTTTGACATCCCTTTCGGAATACAGCGGAATCTTGCCTTGGGCTGCAGCAACCTTGATGGCATCAAGCTGAATTAGGTTCATCATTGGAAGTGTGGGCTCGGTGCAGTAGACAGGTCCTTTGTAGCCGTACTTGAATAGGACAGGCAAAAATCCAGTATGGTCAAGGTGGGCATGGCTGATAACAACGGCATCAAGTTCGTCTAGCGTAATGTTTGCCCAGTCAAGGCGTGGATACGCCTCCATAGGGCTTCGAGCTCCTGGGTTCACACCACAGTCGATTAGGACCTTGCTTTCATGCGTGGTCAAAAGCATACAGGACCTTCCTACCTGGCTAAATCCTCCCAGCGTCATAAGGGAGACTTCGGCATCTTCAGACAGTTTTGGCCTGAAGATCTGTTCTCCTACCTGTTGAAGGTGCTTGCTTCTCTCGGTAGACGATATCTTGAGGTTATAGTTTATTGTCTGTAGTGTTTGGGATTGGATTGTTGTTGCCTTTCTTATTCTAACTCGCCAGCCAGTCTTTGAGACAAGGTCTGCAATGTTAAAGGACGGGCTGTTGTTCAAGAGCCAAGGATGTTTTACTTCTATTGTGAGTTCGCCTGTTGCGGTGTCAAAGAAAGTGCCGCGCAAGTCCGCGTCCTTTGGAAGCATTTGGACAAGGATCTCCCTTGCCTCTTCCTCCGTTTTTCTAATTGTCTTCTCTGTTCTGACAACAATTCTCTTTTTTATTACATTGACCATGTTAGAAATGACATCGTTGTGTTCCATTAGATATCTAGGATTTCTGGTATAGATTGCAATTCTTGGACCCTCGTACTCTATCTTGGTCACCTCTGCTTCCTTTGGTATACTCTGAAGTATGGTGCCCATGATGTTGGGTAGTGGTGAAATTTCTCTTTGTTGCTGTTTTCTTTGCATTAAATCACTTAGAGCGTAATGATGGCTTTTTTCTGTTCTTTTGTTAAGAGTCGGTATCCCTGCTTGTCAATTATTGCGACATTTATTCCGTCACCTGTTCCGATGTTTCTTGTTATAGCCGCCTTGACTGCTCGCAATGCAATTAGTTTACCCTCTTCTACTGTAAGTCCATCTCTGTATTCACTTTCAAGCAAACCATATGCTACGGGGGAGCCGCTTCCTGTTGTTACATAATTTTTCTTGTCAAGGGAACCAAACATGTCAATATTATACAGTGATGGCCCTTGCTTGTCGTATCCTCCCACAAGAATATCAGCTATGAACGGATAGTATCTATTTTGAAAGAAGATCAGCGATGCAAGTCTTGCAATTGACTTGACTGGAAGATATTCTCCTTTCTCTATTCTATGAAGGTTGCAGTGATATCTCAGCATGTCGGTGACATTTTGAGCGTCTGCCACACCTCCAGCTATTGTCATGCCTGCATGGTTGTCTATTTTTTGGATCTTCATTGTGTTGTTGTTTGCTATGAAATAGCCAGCGCTTGCTCTCATGTCTGCGCACAAGACTACTCCATCCGTGCAGGCTATGCCCACCGTTGTTGTTCCATGAAATGTGTGTTGTTCAATATAGTCTGACAAATAACATTCTCCCTAACTAGAGATACCCTAACTAGGATTTCACCGCTTTAAATAACTTTGTATTGTTGTGGGATATCGATAAATAACGAGATTTGAGGAAAAACTCATGCCCTCTCATGTTATGGAACTGCCAAGGCAGATAGTTGTAGGTGAGAAAAACATTGGTGATATTGGAAGTTTTTTGCAAGGTCTTGCCAATCCAAGAAAAATTTCTCTTGTTTCAGGCGATCAGGTAAGAAAAATCACGTACGATAAGGTTTCCAAGTCACTTAAGAGATCAAGGTTGAGAAATGCTTGGCATCGAAGTACGAGCAACGATGTCGAGTCTGCAAAAAAGACTTTGCTTGAAATAAAAAAAGACGACAGCGATCTTATTGTAGGAATTGGTGGAGGCAGATCTGTTGATATCGCAAAGATGATTGCTTTTAAGCTAAAAAAGCCGTTTGTTAGCGTTCCAACCTCTGCCTCGCATGACGGTATAGCAAGTCCTTTTGTTTCCTTGCGCGGTGACAAGCCCTATTCTATTATTGCCACAGCACCGCTCGGTGTCTTTGTGGATATTGAGATATTGAAAAAGGCGCCGCATAGGCTTATTGCAAGCGGCTGTGGAGATTTGATGGCAAAGGTGACTGCGGTGCGAGACTGGGAGCTTGCAAGGGACAAGACTGGAGAATATTTTGGCACGTACGCAGCAAACTTGGCTTCAATGAGCGCAAAAATAGTAATTGACAATTCCAAGAATTTCAAGAAAAAGCATGATGTCAGAATGATTGTGGAAGCCCTCATAAGCTCAGGTGTTGCCGCATGCATTGCAGGCTCTAGCAGACCTTGCTCTGGCGCAGAGCATCTCTTTTCGCATGCGGTAGATTATCTTCAGCCTGGTATAGGGTTGCATGGAGAAAAATGTGGAATAGGGGCAATACTTATCTCCAAGCTTCAGGGTCAAGACTGGAGAAAAATAATTCAGATGCTAAAAAATGTAGGAGCACCTACTACAGCAAAAGAGATTGGACTGTCACCTCAGATATTGACAAAAGCACTTTCTATTGCCCAGTCATTAAGGCCGGAAAGATACACAATACTAAGTGAGATAAAAATGAATGAGGAAAAAGCTATAACTCTTGCAAAAAGTACTGGCGTTCTCTAGGCAGCCTTTGGCTGAGCTGGCTTCGCTTCAGGGGCTTTTTGCTCTGCTGGCTTTTCTTGAGGCTTTGCCTTGTTGTATGACTCTACAAAGTTTATCTTTTCAAGTTTTGTTACAAACTTGAATATCTCATTTGCTATTGCTCTCTTTACCACTTGAAGCCCTTCCATCATCATTGCCTCGTCTGGTATGTTGATATCAAGTTGTGTTCCTTTGATCTCAAACTTTAGTTTGGATTCATCAAGTGGGAATCTCCTTTTGAGTAATCCCATAATTTTATCCTCGTCAGTGTCAAGCGACTTGGTTACGTTTACATCATAAACAATTGTTTTGCCTGCAAATCTATGATTGAAATCAACTTGAACACGGCCTGAGCCTATGAATCTAATAATTCCAGTTCTTTCATCAAGTTCTATTGCATCTCCGACAGAGACCTTGTCTGCATCATCACCTAGCTTTCGCAGCGGAATCATCCTGACCTTGGTTGTGTCTCTTTCACCAAATCCCTTCTCTGGAGGTACCTCTACTGTAAGCTTCTCACCAGGACTTGCTGCAAGTAGTGCATCATCAAGACCCTTGAGCACCCAAGCCTCTCCTACTGAGACTAGTCTTGGTTGGTACTTGATATTTGCGTCAAAGATGTTGCTTGTTTTAGCATCAGCTTCCCTAGTAGTTTCAAAGACTTGGTTTGTGTCTTTTACCTTGGCAGTATAGTCTACCAGAATTAAGGTACCTTTTTGGAAAGCCAACGTCATCGATCCTTTTTATTCCTTATATTAAGTTAACAGGAATTACAGTGCTTTTAATTTCTCTTCAGCTACTTTGAGTGCATCAGGATTTGTCTTGTAGCCCATCATGTCAAGTGTTGAATGAATTGCAGAAATCGTTCTCATCACATGATACTTGTTTACTTCTCCCATACAACCAACTCTAAACACTTTACCTTTCAGTTCACCAAATCCACCTGCGACCAAGACTCGGAATTTTTCTGATAATGTTCCTCTGAAAGTTTTGTCATCAAGTCCTTGCAAATAATTTAGTGCAATGACAACTGTAGAGCGCGCATCCTCTTTTGCAAATGGTGTGAGACCAAGTGCGCTGAGACCATTGTAAAATGCATCAGAACAAATTCTGTGTCTGTGAATTCTCTTGTCCATTCCCTCTTCTAGTATCATTTCAAGTGCTTCTTTGTACGCATAAAGCAGCGGTATAGCAGGGGTAAAGGGAGTCTCTTTGTTCTCGTCATAGTACTTGAAGTATCTTGCCATGTTAAAGTAAAATGTTGGAGGCTGGTTTGCAATCATGTGCTTTTTTGCCTTTGGGCTTACTGCAATAGGTGAGATTCCAGGTGGAGCTGCTAGAGCCTTTTGTGCACCTGTAACGCACACATCAATTCCCCACTTGTCCATATGAAGTTCTTCTCCGCCAACTATTGATACCCCATCTACAACAAAGAATGAATCGTTTCTTGCAGTGAGACTTGAGATCTTGTCTAGATATCTAACCATTGTTCCAGTTGAGGTCTCGTTCCATACTACATAGAATGCCTTGACATCTTTGTTGTTGTCAAATGCTTCTTTTACTTGGTCAAAGCTAGCGTTTTGGCCAAATGGAGTCTGTAGTTTGATAACACTTGCGCCTGCCCATTCTAGCATGGTTGCAAGTCTGCTGCTAAACTCGCCGTTAACTGGAATTATTACTTTGTCTCCCTTTTTTATCATGTTTACAACAGAAGCCTCTACTGCGCCGGTGCCGGAAGCACTTAGTGCAACAACGTCTCCTGTTGTGTCAAAAACCTTCTGAGTTTTTTCGACAACATCAGAGTATAACTTTACAAAATCTTTGCTCCTGTGATTTATCATATGAGTAAACATTGCACGTGTTACTCTTTCCGGGACGTTTGTTGGTCCTGGCAACATTACTAAATATTCCAAATAAATTCTCCATTCCCTAAAATTATGGACCATTATTTATAACTACAGAATTTTGGACAGCCTTTGTTTTGCACCTATTTTCAGCAGAACGTCCTTGGTTCCTTGTGGGACAAGATCTGACCAGTCCTTGTCTATCGTGATCATTTCCCGTATATTTGTTCCAGATACCATCTCCCTTTCCAGCAATGGGACGGGAACTACCTTAATCCCTCGTTTTTGATAAAGCGAGAGAGTAAAGTCGTCGTTTGAAAATACGACATCATATTTTGGCACTATGGACTCTACGTGGTATGTCCATCTCTCATGATCTCCTATATCTGGTACATAATAGATCTCAACTCTATTCCTAGTATCTGAATCAAGTGATGAGAGAATCATCTCCTTTCGTTCATCAGCTGTAAACGGGTTTCTCTTTTCGTTGCTCTTGTTTGAGCTTCCAATCCCTATCCAAAGTTTGTCTACACTAGACAGAGCAAACTTGACTGCAAAGAGGTGTCCAATGTGAAATGGTTGGAATCTTCCAATTAAAAGCCCGTTCACTGTCAAGATCTGATTTGTTTATTTAAAAAACCATTGCTAATTAGGCAATCCACGCGTGAGTGTGTATAAAATTATTTAACCAAGACGAAGACACGATAAAGAGTATAGTTAATTTGCGAATATATGAATTCCAATAAATTGGCTACAGATTATTTTATTTTTCAATTTCCAATACCGACTTTTTTCCTAACTTTGCTAGTGATAACAATTCTCATTTGGATAGCAGGATCTATTATTGTGAAAATTTCTTGTTTACAATATGAGTTCAAAGAATAACTTGCGTTATCTTCTATTTTTGAATAAAAAGGAAAAAGGGGAAAGTTAGTTTTTGGTTTTGAAGTCTCTAGTCTACTGTACGTTGATTGTTGTGCTCAACGGTGGGCTCAGTGCGTTTGGATTGTCAATTGACTGCCATACAAAG
>JAGWGO010000106.1 GCA_028867395.1 Nitrososphaerota archaeon
TGTAGGATCTGAGTATGGTCATTTAATCGTGCAACAGAGTGGCTCACGCCAACTAACATGCTAAGTATAAGTTTGAATTTTGGGTCATTTTCCGTGAGATGTAAGATATAGTTTTCCTTTGTCCAAACAAAGTATGCAACTCCCTTTTTCTCAACAAAGACATTCTCATCACGTATTAGCTTCTCAAGTGCCTCATCGCATCCCTTTCCAAATGTCTTCTTTAGATCTGCCTTTTTTGCACCTACTATTCCAGTAGACTCGACGCTATGAAGAATCCCATCTATCATGAGTGTGACTCTCTGAGATTTTATTTAATACCAAGTGTAGTCTAGACCGACAATTTGGTGAAAAGATATTATCTTATCAGGCGTGGTTAGGGTTTCACACAGCCAGTTAAAAACCGGTCATGTTATAAAGATCGTACAGATAAACATGGCTTGCAGAATGATGATCGGGTTTGCTGATTATGATGAATTATACCTGGGGTATCTGACTGCTTTTTGAAGAAACTGATGCCTAGATCTTTGAGGAGTGGTTTGTCCCCTTACCATTTGCTTTAAAGATTAATATCTCAAGTCATGGATCTTTTAGCATCAATGTCTGAGGATGAATGGAAGAAAAAGCTTACACCTGAACAATATTCAGTTTGCAGAATGAAAGGTACAGAATCTCCCTTCACTGGACAGTATCATAACTGCAAAGACAAGGGAGTCTATCAGTGCGTTTGTTGCGGTGCTGATTTGTTCAGCTCTGAGACAAAATTTGATTCTGGTACTGGGTGGCCAAGTTTTTGGGAGTCAATATCAGACAACATACAAGATGAGATTGATGCCAGCTATGGCATGGCAAGAACTGAGGTTAAATGCAAAAAATGTGGATCCCATCTAGGCCATGTCTTTGATGATGGTCCACGTCCTACAGGCTTGCGATATTGCATAAACTCTGCCTCTCTTAAACTCCAGAAAAAGTAGACCTTCTTGTTTTGGTAATACCAAAGTTACCACGGTATTATTAGTACCGTATGGTACGGTAAGATATGCTCAATTGTGAATTCTGTCCAAAGCAGTTCTTTGAGACTGCCAATGGATTAGTTGAAAAGACATTTCACGAAGTATTACACGACCCAGAATTAGTCAACAACTAATTCTGACTATTTTTTGAAAAATGTAAAACCGAACTTTTTTATCGGTTATGATTGTTGTAAATTAAAGTGAAGCAGACAAAACCGCGAGAAAGTAAAAAAACACCTAAAGATCCTGTTGCCGATGCACTCAAGAAGATGAACTCAATATCTGAGGCAACCAAGGTCCTAGCCTCAGAGGTAAAGACAATGTCGAAGATTTTCATAGAAAATCAGAAAATATTGATCTCATTGAAAAGTATGATAGATGGGGTAAATTCATCGTTAGATCAGATACAGAAAAGCTCAAGACAGATCAATATACTCGAAGAAGATACTCAGAGGCTTTTCCATGGAATGAACCAGGTAAAGGCCCATTCCAACGTTATAGAAAAAATTAACGATCAGATAAACCGCTTGCAAGATCAAGTCACCAAGATCCATCAAAAACAAGAAGATATCCCAGATGTTAGCAAGATGATGCAAAGCGTTGCAGACAATCTAGAATCTGTTCGAAATAACACCAAGATGATAATGCACTTGTCAGACAAGACAGAAAAGATCCGCGAAGAGATAAAGACTGCCTCAGGTAAGACCGAGTCATTATCAAACATTAGTTCCGATATTGAGGAAGTAAAGAAGAGCACAAAGGATATTGTTGAAAGGGCTGAAAAGATATCGCATCTTGAAGAAAACATATCAAATCTCAAGACAGAGATTGGAAAAGTCATTGCAAAGACTGAGCCCATAGTTGGTCTTGATTCTCAAATCAGAAATGTTGGAGTAGAGATTGACTCTTTGATCAAAAAGACAGATTCCCTTGGAGCACTGGGAAGTGACATTAGAAATGTGAACACTGAGTTTACTAGCTTCAAAAACAACGTCTTAAACAAGACAAAAGAACTGGAAGAAAAGATGTCTGGCTTTGCTGAACTGCTAAATAGAAACTCTACCTCAATATCAGAATTTAATAAAACTACATATGAAATCTCACAGCAGCTAAATGAGATAAGGGGCATAACCCACAAGACGTCTCAGAATACCTCAAGGGAAGTAATGGGCCTGCTCCGCCTCTCGGAGTTCCAGTCAAATATACGCATGAGGTCAGAATCAAAATATGGCACGTTAGATGACATACAGAAAATGGTATCACAAACGGTTGACATGGTGAATCTGTTTGATAGACTGTCTATCGATGCAGAAACAAAGATGCCATTGCCCCTCGAGGTAAAACAATGGAGTGTAGCAAAAATCCTAGATTGTGCTGATAGGTGGGAGATTAGGTTTACAGATGTATTTAGGATGTTGATAAGCGAGCTTGGAGCTGACTTGGCCAAGGAATCGCTTAGAATAGAACAAGTTCGCGATCTATTCGGAATTAGAGCAGTAGACGAAGTAAGACACGAATTAAATATATCTTAGGCTATTCTTCCACATCGTAAGCTCGTAGTCGCTCTCTTTTCCTCTTTAGTATTGCAAATATTCCAATTATTACTGCGACCCATATGCATCCAAACAAAATATTTGATATGCTCACATACATGTACGGCGTAGCATCAAGCAAGTTGGATACAATTGCTGTAGACTGCAAGTGAACATTTTCCATTCCAGTATGGAAAGCAGCACTGTCAGGAGACGTAGTTGCAATCTTATCGACTGTTCCCATCATGGTCTGCAGGTCTTTCTGCATTAATCCAAAATCAGTATCTTCTGTGGGAAATATCCATACCGGGTTGCCGTGAGTTGGAATAAGTAATGATACTTCTCTTAGATCATTTTCAAGGGTTTGAGGATCGGATGTGGCTTGGAATCGTACCAAGATTCCTCGTGCTTGGTCGATAGGATATATGGTAGTACTGTATTCCTCAAAGGCCATAACTACTCCTAAGACTATGAGGCCCATTATCCCTGCCATTGCAAACTTGTAGTAGTTGTTTGCCATTCTTTGAGTACCTGATGTAACGGGTATATTTCTTGATTTGCCTTTTTTAAACGATGAATGAGATATGCTAAGATATGCAATATAGAAGAAACCTACTGTTTGGATACCTATTATCGGAGCAAAAATTGGATTTTCTGAGAAGATCGCGGTAAATATCCCTATGACTCCATAGATACCAAAGAACAATTCAAGCAAGGTGGTTTTTGTAAACGGTAATGCGTACGCCTTGTCCCTCCAATCGTCAGTTTTATTCACTATTCCAAACTTTGGAGTACGCAAAAACTCATTCTTCTTTCCAAAGAGAGCATCAAATACTGCTACAGTGTTGTTGACTGCCATTCCTGCAGAATAAAACACCATGTAAAAGTACGACAATGTCTTAGACTTCCAGCTTGTATGATACAAGTCACGAATTATCATGATGTATACCAACGGTCCCATGGCAAGATATGCCAGTATGGTAAGTGCAGGTAAGCCGCTTATTATGTAGAGATTAATTTTTGAGGCAAGCAATATCGGTAAAATTAAGAATTGTGCTAACATCAATGGAAATGCTATGTGTCTTGTGAGCTGAACAAAGGCTTGGACTTTGGTATCAATTGGTATTCTCTTTATTGCAACATCGCCCAGTAATTTTATAGCACATTGGATAGAGCCTTTGGCCCACCTGAATTGCTGCCTCTTTGCTGCATTCATTTGTACCGGTAGTTCTGCATCAACTACAATGTCAGGTATGAATACGCACTTCCATCCCTTCATTTGTGCCCTATAGCTAAGATCCAGATCTTCTACCAATGTTGCAGTATGCCAACCCCCTGAATCTTCAATACACTCTCTCCGCCACACTCCAGCAGTTCCATTGAAATTCATAAACAGATGAGAATTACTTTTTGCTTTTTGTTCTATGAGAAAATGAAAGTCAAGGCTTAGCGCTTGAGCCATGGTTAATGCAGAATACTTTTCATTAACATGCCCCCATCTGCATTGCACCAAACCTATTTCAGGTTTGCAAAAGTATGAGAGCGCTCTTTTTAGAAACCATGAGGGAGGAATAAAGTCTGCATCAAATATTGCTACAAAGTCTCCCTTTGCAAAGCTCATCGCGTGTCTTAGCGCACCTGCTTTGTACCCTTTTCTGTTTCCTCGTCTGACATGCATAATGTCAAATCCTTTCTTTTTGTAATCATTGATCAAGTCTTCCAAGATAGTAAACGTGTCATCGTCAGAATCATCTAGCACTTGAATGCACAGTTTCTCTTTTGGATAGTCTTGCGCACAAACTGCATTTACGAGTCTTGCAGCCACGTATTTTTCGTTATAGATCGGAAGTTGGATTGTAACGGCAGGAGTTTCTTTTAGTTCTACAGATTTGGTCTTCTTTTTTTGTCGTGCCAGAAAGACAAGATAATAGAAATTACAGGTGTAGAGAGTGATTACAAGAGCTATTCCGATGAAGAGATTCCAAAGGAATTGTGTTAAAGGTGTCGGTACTGTATGAATTAGCATCGGAGTCTTTCAACTCACAATTCCTTATAGCCCTACCGTTATCTACTTTCTAGCCTCTTTTTGAGATCTTAATTGCTTGCACGGGGCAAACATTCTCACATGATAAGCAGAAGATGCAGTCGACTTCTCGTGCCATAAGGGGCTTTTTCTCAGATGACGGATTCCCCTTGAACTCTGCCCATTCGTAAACTTTGACTGGACATGCGTCTATGCATGCTCCATCTCCAATGCATATATCAAAGTCAACTGAGACAAATTCTCCCCATATACCCAATACCTCGTTTCCCTTTCTGGGACCAAAGACCTTTATCTTGCCACCACTGGATGGCGCGGTGAATGTTTCTGATACCTTTAGCTTCTTCTTGAATTCTACATCTATTGGACCTGGTTTTGCACCAGTTGGAGTTTCTATCTCGGCGGGTTGCTGTGCTTCCTGTCCAGGCGGAGGCGCAGCAGGCTTTGGCTTTGGTTTTGCGTTTGGAACTATCTGTGCCAAAGGCGTCATCTCTTCCAGTTCTTTAAGAGCTGTTTCTGGTGTTACTTGTTTAGTTTTTACAAGATGTTCAACCATCTTGTCGGCAAGAACACTATTGCGTAATATAGTATCAATTATCATCTTTGCATTTGCATCTGCTTTTCTTCGATAATCTTTTACCCATAGACCGTCACCGTATTTTTCTACTGGATAGATTTGGTATATCATGTCAACAACCTCCCCTGTTACAACCTCAACTTGTACTTCAAGCTCGATCTGCTGGTATCCTCTATCGTCCGGATCTGGCATGCTTTCCTCCTTCCATCGATAAGTCGCATAAACCCTGTCAGCGAATTGATCCATTACGAAAACTTTCTTAAAGCCACTGACAATAGAGTCAATCTCATACTTGTCCTCGAGTTTTATGGGTAATCGGAAAAGTCCCAGTTTGTAGCTGTGTAGTGGATAAATGCCTCTCTTTGATGTCCCAGACTGTACTGTGTAGACTTTGTCTTTTAGAAGAAGGGACATGATAACATTATTGGAAAAAGTCTTTAAAAACCCTTCTTAGTAGTCAGGGCAGGTTTCTTCACGGATCTTACGATATCTTTCTTCTATCTCTTGAGCATACACTAGAACTTGTTCAAGTGTATACTTGTCTTTGGAAAAAAACCATCGAATTCCTACCTTGTGGCCTATCCCATCCATGTCATAGATCATGCCTTTTTCTGACTCCGCACCATATTTCTCATCGATGGATCGCTCTTGTGCTGTGAGGCCACGCTTGGTTTTGTCCTCCATGATAAGATCGCCATTTCCGTCTCTTATTGTG
>JAGWGO010000293.1 GCA_028867395.1 Nitrososphaerota archaeon
GATTCGAACCCTCGACCTGGTGGTCCGAAGCCACCCGCACTATCCTGGCTATGCAACGGGTCCAATCAATTAAGAATTTAACGGGGCTAAATATCTGTCTAGGTAATTGAAAATATCACAAAGAGTAGCAGGTGTTGAGTATGCCATTAGAGATATTGCACTTGAGGCCAGAAAACTGCAAAAGCAGGGTAAGGAAATTACCTATCTTAACATTGGAGATCCTCTCCAATATGGCTTTCAGCCACCTGAAAACGTCAAGGAAGCCTTGATGAAAGCTGTAAGAGACGGACAAAATTACTATGCGGTCTCAGAAGGATTACCAGAGTTACGTGAAGAGATTGCAAAAAAAGAGAAGAGAAAGGGTCTCAATGTAACGGAAGATGATGTTCTTGTAACAAATGGTGTCTCAGAGGCACTTGAAATGATTACTGCCTCGATAGTAGAACCGGGGGATGAGGTTCTCATACCAGGCCCATACTATCCACCATATGCCTCTTATGTCAGATTGTTTGGCGGAATACCTATCGAATTTTCAGTTGATTTGCACAATTCAACACCTGATCTAGATGATATAAGAAAAAAGATCTCTTCCAAAACAGTAGCAATATGCCTTATCAGCCCAAATAATCCTACAGGTGCGGTCTTTAGTGAAAAATCACTAAAAGATCTGATTAACATTGCAAATGAACACGATCTCTACATCATATGTGATGAGATATATGATCAAATAGTATTTGATGAAAAATTCGTAGGAATAGGAAAAGTAAGTGGGGATTCACCTGTTGTGCTCTTAAATGGATTTTCTAAAGTTCACCTCATGTCAGGATGGAGAATCGGTTACATGACATTTAATCAATCAAAAAAATTAGAGCTCTTACGAGAAAATGTACCAAAGCTTGCAAGAGTAAGAATCGCTACAAACTTGCCCGTTCAATATGCCGCATTAGAATCTCTCACAGGCCCACAAAATTATATACCAAAATTTGTGTCAGATCTAAAGAAAAGAAGAGACTACACTATAAAGAGACTAAATGGCATGAATGGACTTAGCTGCTCAAATCCAAAAGGAGCATTCTATGCATTTCCAAAAATAGAAAATAATCGCTATGGATCTGATAAGGAATTTGTTGTAGAACTTCTC
>JAGWGO010000002.1 GCA_028867395.1 Nitrososphaerota archaeon
ATGGTTTCTACCAATGCTTTTGCTCAACAAGGTAGTGTTCTGCTTTCTCCGTTAAAGCAAATTCAGTCGGGAATCCTGCCACAGGATGTAAAGTGTAGAGTCGATTTTGTGTTAATAATCAATTCAGAGAGTAATATTCCAGCATGTGTGAGACCTACTACCGAACAGAAACTTTTGGAGCGTGGTTGGATAACACCAGAAAAGTTTGAAGCTATGCATCCAGTGATGAAATCCAATGAAAATAAAATACAACAAAATACATCAATTAACAAAATACTTGGTAACAACACCATTCAAAAAGAAAGAATATTATTTTCAGAAAGCAATAGTACGGTTCCAGTCACTAATTCAAGTGAATCCACAATCTTGTTACCATCAGGAGTATCAACACCAACAATTTCATCTACAAAACCTGGAATAAAGATAATATCAATAGGAATGTCTCCAGATCCGTTAAAGGTAGGAGACATACCAAAATTTACTCTAACGTGGCAAAACATATCCGACAAACCAATTTATGAGAATCTTGGATGTGCTATTTCTCCATTAGGTCTGGCAATATCACCATCAGATGTTGTACAAATTTTACCAACTGAACATTTACCAACATGTCCCGTTCAAACTCACGCTCCAGTTTATGTTGGTCAAATTGAAACAAGTATTGCAGGAATAGATCCAACGTATCCGCATAACATCTACGATCCATATCAGCTCTATTTTCTTGGACAGTATCAGATAATGAAACACGGTCTAATGAATATGACTATGACCCTCAAATTGCTGAAAGATGCTCGAGACAGTTGGGATTTGATTGAAACAATTCAGTTTAAGGTAAGTGCAATTCAATAGATTTTCAATATTCTATTTCTTGCATATTTGATACAAGAAATTATGAAATTTTTCCACCAGTGGCAATATACACCCCACTACCAGAATTTACTAGCAAATGGTAATGTGCAAAATCTAGATTCAAGTTTACCCCGCTTGGAATTGTAAGAAGTGCGTTATTTTGTACTATGACATTTGCAGGAGGAGTAGCATTTCCTGCAAGTGTACAGCTTGTTGTAATGGTCCAATCACCTGTAGGATGTGGCAAACAGTCAAAACTTATACTTCCTATGAAAGTAGACCATGTTGCAAAAGTATGACCTGGTGCAAGTTTATTGTACTCTCCACCAACCCAAACTCTTGAATTATCTGATGGATCAAGTGCGGCGCCAAAATAATCACCATATCTAGCGCATGTGAAAGTGCTACCACTAAAACAGCCATCTAGCACATCCTCATAATTCGAACCAGTTTGTATATACGAAAGCGGTTTGTAGCTTTTTACAGGATCAGATGCGGCTTGTGCTGTAACAAGGAGGCTAGGATAAGTAGCTGTACTGGATGTACCAAATATCGTTCCCATTCCTCCAAATCCATCTAGTCGTAATGCAGGATAGTAATAGTAAGTAGCACTTGCATTAATATCAAAATCTTGTGTTACAATTGTTGTGTTTGTATTCAATTGAATCAGACGGACACAAGCACGTTTTATGGTATCACCATTTGGTGTACAACCGTCATTTAATGAGAACCAGAGCTTGCCTTTGTTCCAAGCCGCATCTAAGATACGCTCGTCACCAGTATCAAGTAATGTAGTTGTGATAGGCTGTACTGCAGATGGAGCTAAATTTATTGTTCTAACATTGAGAACACTTGGTGTGCCACCCTTGATAACTACATTAGGAACTTGGCCAGTCAGATTATAGAGTTTAATTTGTGTAGTAGATACTCCACCATCACTAACCATGTATAATGGAGAGGTTGAGCTCTGGGACTGAACAGGAGTTATTCCAAAGTCAGACGTTTGGACTGGAAATATCTGTACATTTTTGGTACCAATGATCAACTTGGTTTTGTCAAATACGTGAAATTCTGCACCGGTAGAACTTCCACTAAGTGGACATGGGGCTGGAAAATCATTAACGCTTACTACAAACTTGTCATCGCTTACTCCTATTTTTGGTTGGTCTGGACAGCCAGTAAAGGATGAGTCATGGATTGGTGGATACCACGAACCTGTTGGATCGTTTGTTTGAGAAACTTTGATGCTGACAGTTCCATTAGTAAAATTCTCAAGCGTTGCAAACCATCTTCCACTTTGAGAGTCGTACAATATTTTAGGATCACCTAAACCACTAGAGCTAGTACTGGAAGTAAATCCAAAAAATGAACCCAATGTAACATTCTGCAATGATACGCCTGCTTTGTTCCAGATTTCGCCTTTTACGTTAACTAACTCCATTATATGGTTTGGACCAACAGCTACTTGTACATCTGGAGGATCAAAGCCACCACTCGAGGCAGCATCAAGTTCGTTATTTAATCCCGGATAGATATTCACACCTGACGGATCTGGTATAATTGGTGACTGGTGTGTCTTGAGCCAGTTTCGTGTGGCATTATCCAGTTGTTGTTTCTCTGCATAATACGCCGTGGCATTTCTTGGGTGATACGGAATAACAAAATTACCTGTACCAGTAGGAGAAACTTGGGTTGTTGAATTACTGAAACCACCAAATGTCAGTGTTGAATTTGATATAGTGGTCTGATTTGAGGCTCCAAAACTTAGAGTTTGAGCATGCACATACGAAACTGAAAATATTGTAATCAAAGAAATTGTAACTACAATCAAGATTATTTTGATAGCAGATTGCATACTACAATCATTTCTTTCCTACTAACATCCAGTTCCAATACAGATTGAAGCTGTTGATGATGGGATTATCTTGATTATTTTATTGGTACTGTCATAGTAGATGTAATTGCTATCTGTTCCACCGTCCAGATAGAATTTACTTCCTGTTGATATGTCAATGTTTCCTGCCACATCCAATTTTTGAGCTGGAGTTGATGTCCCTATTCCAACGTTGCCGGAGGTCAACAACGTGAACCTTTCGGCACTGTTTGCGTAGTCATAGATGCGTAATCTTCCAGTTGAATCAGATTCGATTTTTTGTATGCCGAATTTTGATGTCCCACTCTTTGAAAATAGTAATTGAGAAGTATCTCCAGTATTGGAACTGTCCGCTTGTAGGGTTCCGGCCACACTCAAGGGATTTTGTGGTGACGACGTTCCTATGCCAACACCACCTGATATGATAGCACCATTAGTGGGTGCTGCATTCACACCAGCATAAGAGCCAACAGCAAGACCGCCGTTTACATCTAACTTATTTTGTGGATTTGTAGTGCCAAGACCGACATTACCAGAGGTCAATAATGTGAACACTTCGTTGTTGGTGGGATAGTAGTAAACACGCAATCTATGGGGGTTAACTGATTCTATTTTTTGTATGCCGTATTCTAATGTACCGCTCTTTGAAAATAGTAATTGAGCTCCATCCCCACTGCTGTCCATTTGTAAGAGGCCCGACGGAGATGAAGTACCAAGACCAACCAGTCCATTATACGCTGTTAATGTCTGAGTACCACCAGAATATATCGAAACCTGACCAGTGCCAGGTGATATGATGTAGTTATTTCCCGTCCCACCATCAAGACCAACCTTACTTTCAGTATTGACATATACGTCATTTGGCTGTGTTCCCCCTGTACCAACCGTTACCCAACCATAGGAGACACCAACAGAGATAGTGCCAACCGCCAAAATTATTGAGATAATTATTCTTGATTTCATATATAGAAGATTGTTACAGAACAAGTTTGTGAAATCTTTTTTTAATTTGATTTGTGTGTACCGGATAACCTTCTTTGTATTTACGAATTAGATTAGTTTCACTAGATTCTTTTTTTTGCATATTATCCTATGGAGGAAGATGTCTTGTCAGTGTTATTGATCTTGGAATATCATTCATAGGATTAGGGCATAAAGTGATAATACTTGCTTTCAAACCAAGATATACTGTCAAGTCGTAGGTTGCTGATTCTGATTAGCCATGTTTGAACAACCGATAACTTGACAAGACTTAATTACGCAAAAAGCTCTGATGAAAAATGATTTCTAGTATGATAAAGGGACAAATTGTTATCGTAACAGGTGCAAGCAGTGGAATTGGATATGCCACTGCCTTGGCAGTTGCAAAGGCAGGAGCAAAGATAGTCGCAGGTGCAAGAAGAAAAGACAGGCTAGAGCAACTGCAAAAAGAGATTGAAAAAATGGGAGGCGAATGTATCACAGTTGCCTGTGATGTGACAAAGCGAAGCGACTGTGAAAATCTAATCGATGTTGCAATAAAAAAATGGAATCGGGTTGATATTCTAATTAACAACGCAGGCCTGATGCCGTTGAGTTTTGTAAAAAACCTCAAAGTTGAGGAATGGGACAGAATGGTTGATGTAAACATCAAAGGAGTGTTGTACTGTACTGCAGCAGCAATCCCTCATCTTCTCAAGCAAAAGTCCGGTCATATAGTAAACATCTCATCAATTGCTGGAAGAGTAGTCTTTCCAGCAGGAAGCGTGTATTGCGCAACAAAGTACGCAGTAAGGGCATTTAGTGAAGGACTGAGACAAGAACTCTCGACTAGAAACAACATCAGGGTAACCACAATTGAGCCAGGTGTAGTTGCAACAGAACTCACTGATACAATCACTGACAAGTCACTTGAGGCTTTTGTAAATTCTGTCAAGGAGATGCAAGCCTTGAAGGCAGAAGATATTGCAAACTCGATTCTTTTTGCAGTGGAATCGCCTCCTCACATGAATGTCAATGAGATAACCATTAGGCCAACAACTCAAGAAAGATAGGGATGGTCTGGCATTAGACCGACTAACATTGTAATCTTGGGTGGAGGTTTTGGAGGGCTTGCAGCAGCAAATGAACTTCGTGAGAACCTTAGCCAGGACACTAGAATCACAATTGTAGACAAGAAAGACTGGTTCATGATGGACCTAGTCAAACTCTGGATAATTGGAGGCTCGAGAGAGTTTGAAACGTCAAAGAGACCTCTAAAGGCTGTTACAAAAAAGGGCATAGAGTTCATCAATGAAAATGTAACAAAGATAGATCTACAGAACAAAATTGTAAGGACAAGCTATCGCAGATTACATTATGATTACTTGATAATTGCACTAGGAGTGGAGCTTGCACCTGAACAGATTCCGGGCCTCAAAGAAAACGGGCTTGTACTTTATGACCTAAACGATGTTCCAAAGATACGTGATGCCATACGCAGCATGAAATCAGGCAAGATAGTGATGGCAATAACTGGGCTTCCGTACAAATGTCCTCCCGCTCCATATGAAGCCGCATTACTTATCCGGTCCGTCCTTGAAGAGACGGGGTCCAGCAACTCGATTCAAATGGAGTTTTACAGTCCAACCCCCATCACGCTACCAGCGGGAGGTCCTCAAGTAAGCGAAGACATACTACAGATTCTCAAATCAAAAAACATCGAGTTTTATGGGAACCACAAGACAACAGCGGTAGAGCCAAACAAGCTCAAGTTTGAATCTGGTGAGGCAAGCTTTGATCTACTAATTACAGTTCCTCCACACAAGGCTCCGCTTGTTGCAGTTGATTGCGATCTTGCAAAGCCAGGCAAATTCATTGAGGTGGATAGAACTTGCAAGACAAAACATGAGAATGTGTATGCAATAGGAGATGTAAACCAGATAATGGTAACAGACAAAATTGCTGTACCAAAGGCTGGAATATTTGCAGAAGGAGAAGGAATTGCCGTTGCAAGAAACATTGTTTCAAAAATAAAAAAAGAAGCAGAGGCTGCAACCTTTGATGGCAAAGGTGGGTGTTATCTTGAGACAGGGAAGAAGAATGCCGGATACATCAGGGTGGATATGTATGCGGACCCAACTCCTGTCACTGAACTCAAATCTCCATCAGCTGATTATTTTGCAGAAAAGGAAAAGTTTGAGAAAGAAAGACTAGAAAAGTGGTTGTAAGTAGAATTTTTGCAATCTGATCCCACCATTTAATAATTTCAGTATGGGGCAGCAACTTGAGGGACCGTAGTCTAGCTTGGTTATGATGCTAGCCTGGGGTGCTAGAGGTCGCCGGTTCAATTCCGGCCGGTCCCACCATCGTCTCATGAGATTTTGTCATTATTTTCAATGCAGAAGCTAATGCCAATTTGTCAACCCGTCTTTTGAGCAAAATTGCCATATGGAATACGTGGGAAAAAGGAAATTTACCATAGACCTCGGCAATGAGAAGATAGAGGTTGAGGGCCACCAGCACAAAAATGTGGCAATCAAGTATCTCATGAAGAGACGCAGATCTCTGCTAATGACACGCGACAAGGACAAGATAGAAAAGCTATACGCTGCAGTGCCAAAGACCATCTCAATAATAGGAGGGCACGCAACAAAGACCTACAAGATAAACTGGGAGCGAGAGGGAACAACGGAATTTGAAGGCTCAAGATTTGTATTCACGCTAGCAGAGCTTGAAAATCCAATACAAATCGCTCACTAGATTTTTCTGAATTAAAAATTCTATTACTCTGATACAAAAATCATCAATTAGACGATGCTGTGTAGCTTTTGAACCCTAGTATGTCATAATATGATTTGGGAACCATTGATTTGCACTGATACAACAAGTCATTTGCAGCCTCGTCAAGAACATATGTTACTGCCCAGTCGTCTTCGCTCCTAATTGACCTGCCAAATCCCTGCAACAGCTTCACCAGTGTTTGAGATTTGTACCACAAGGGAAACTTTTGCATCTTGATTTTAGTTCTCTTTTCACTCATGTTAGGATATGGAGCCTTTGCTATAATTTGAAATCTAGACAGATCATCTTTGAGGTCTACACCTTCCCACAACGAAGATGATAGCAACACTCCATTTTCATCCATGGCGTGTTCTTGGATTACCTCATCTTGCGTCATGCCATTCTCATTTCTGCTATGACAAATTCTGATCCTGCTTTTGTTTTTTTCAGAGAGATTATTTTTAATGTCCATGCATCGTTTTTCAGATGATGTAAGTATGAGCCCACGTTCATTTTCATGTTTAGACAAGATCTCGTCAATCTTTGAGAATACTGCCCGTTCGTCATCCCAGCTGGACGAATAGCTAAGTTTTCTTACATTTAGAAAATTAATTCTTCTCTTGTCAGGCTCAAACGGAGACTTGGGGGTGTCCACAAAGGTAACCTTTGAAGGATCAAGCCCAGTGTTTTCACAAAAGCTAGCCTTGTCAATAGTGGCAGACATGAAGACTTGGGTATCAACATCAAAGAACGCCTTGACATACTTTGAGATATCTAGTGGCTTGACGGATAATGATCTCAGGTTTCCCCTCTCGTCAAAGTAGGGATCGTTTATGACAAAGTTGTCCTTGTTTGATTCAAGTTCGAGATGGGCGTTTGCCATCTTTTCATAGCGTGACTCGAGTTTTGCAAGAAGCATGTAGTCAGGATTTAATTGAAATGACCTGCTTTCCTGCAAGTCCTTTATCTGCTTGGAATATTTTACCGAAAGATCATCTAAAAGTTGTATGACAAGGTCAATATCATCAAGTGAATAGCTCTTGATGTCGATCCCACACTCTGTAATGTGTACATTGTAGACATCAATCCCAATAAACTGAATTATCTGGTCTTCTATCTTATGTGCCTCATCAAAGATTGCAACAGGTTTGTTCATATAATCTGCATATGCCTTTTTGCCAAACCTCATGAGCTGGAAATATGCAGCATAGTTCCAAATAGAATGGTCAGAGACCAACGCGCGATACTTTTGCTCATAGTAAAAGCAGTAAGGGTTCCTAGAAACTGGTTCAAGCTCTCCTATTCTGGGCTTGAACTTGCAAAATTCCTTGACCTCTTTTCCTTTTACTTTGATAGTCTCCTCGCACAGTCCTTTTTCACAAGTCAATCCCTTTTGGACTGCACGTTTGGTTTCGGTCTTTGGTATCCCCGGGTGCTCCATTAGTTTGAGGCATGCAAAATTGGATTTTCCTTTCACAGGATTGAAGAATTTAAGGTCCTTTGAGTATTGATCCTGCAGTTGCTTTGAAGCAGTAATTACAAACGACTTGCCATAATATCTTGCAAGCGTTGCAGCAACAAGTGATTTTCCGACTCCTGTGGGTGCAGAGAGCACAACAATCTTGTAACCTGACTTGAGTTCTTGCTCAATTGCACGAAGTATGTCTTTCTGTATCTGCCTTGGCGCAAACTCTTCTGGGAAATACTCTAAAACGTTACTCATTTTTTATCAGGTTTACGAAATTGTGCTGGATTGGTACCTACTTAACTCATTGGAATTATTAAAAGCAATGTTCTTGCCAGCTTTTGAGATTCAAAACTATTGTAGTTACTATTTTCTAATTGATACAATCAATTTCCCATTTGCCTTGTCTCTCACGTTTACCTGCTGAGCATGAACCTGAAAATAGACATGGCTGTAGAGATCTGTCATATCGCCATCTGCATTAGTTTTTCCGTTTGCTAACGTCACCAAGTTTTGCATAGCAACTCTTGTCTCTGGCACACCGTGCTTTTTGATGAAATTATCTACAGTGTCACTAGTGTAGAACTCGGCTCTACGTCGTATGGCCTCCTCTGCATCAGGATTGATCGACGTCGTGCCATACTAATGATCATCCTTCCTAATAAGATCATCCAATTCTGTCAAATTTTTCAAGGCTTTTCCAGAGATACCATGTGGCTATGCTTCGGTATGGCTTCCATCTCATGCCTATTTTATCAACCTCACTTGGCTTTGGGAGTACATCCAATGAGAATGCTTTCTGCACGCCCTTTTGCAAGCCAAGGTCATGGACAGGTAAGACATCAGGTCGGTTAAGTGAGAAAATAAGAAACATTTCTGCAGTCCATCTTCCAATTCCCTTCACTTGTGTAAGCTGCAAGACCACTTCCTCATCAGTCATCTTTGACAGTGTTCCAAGCCTAATCTTGCCTTGGTCCATATGTATTGCCAAATCCATAAGATACTCTGTCTTCATGCTTGAAAGCCCCACTGAGCGGAGTTTCGATTTTTTTGTAGCAAGAATCTCAGGTGCAGTTGGGAACTTGGGATAAAGATCCTTGAATCTTTGAAAGATTACTTCTGCTGCCCTCGTAGCAAGCTGCTGCGATATTATTGATTCAACCAAGACTGCAAAGTGATGGTTTCTTTTCTTTAACGTATAATCCCCTACTGAATCTATGACTTTTTTCATTATTGGGTCTCTTTTGAGAAACCTCACTCCTTCATGTACGGTCATATCAGTTTGGCTCAGGATGTATGGTTACTATGGCATTTTTAATTTGATTCTTGATCTTGTACTCTATTTCAGAAACAATGTCATGGACCTGCTCTATAGTTAGCTTGCCATCAAAGGAACAATCAATGTCAACCTTGAATATGTCTTGTAATTGGAATGTAATCACCCGGCCTATTCTCTTGACATTTGGATATTCCTTGATAATGTTGGAAACTTGCTCCTCAATTGTAAGATCTTCGACAGGAACACTTTTTGGAATTGATACATATGGTTCAAGGTGAATCGTGATGTGGTTAACGTTATCAGCAGATTTTCTTATCCTATCTTCTATCTCATCTGAAACCTTGTGGGCTTCCTCAAGTGACATGTTTCTGTCAACCATCACATGCAAGCTGATAAAGATCCCATCCTTTGCAGTAGAATAACTGACATTATGTATGTCCTTGACTCCGGGAACTAACAATGCCACATTACTTACTATGTAATCAATCGGCACATCCTTCCAAGTGGGTTCAAAATGCACCGTAACCTTGCTGTTTGCAATAGTATCTCGGATATTTTTTTCCACGTTTGCGCTTATCTTATGGGCTTCTTCAAAACTTGAAGTACCTTTCAAAGATATAGTGACCTCGGCAAAAACATCGCTTCCAGATTTGCGCATCTGCACAGACTCTGTCTTCATTACGCCCTCTGTATTGCTCACAATATAGCGAACAGTTCTAACCATACTTTCAGGAACGGCGTCAGTCAGATCCATTGCATTTCTGTAAATTAGCTTCAGACTCAATATGGCAAGAAATACTCCAAGTATCAGCGCAGCAATAAAATCTCCTTGATAGAACCCTACAATAACTAGCAATATACCAACAAGTGCCACCGAGGTGGACCCCATATCCATGAATGCGTGGTAAAAGTCAACTCGAAGCGAAGGTCCTTCCGTCTTTTTGATTGCCTTGCCTAGAATGGCAATTCGTGCAACATCTGAGCCTAGTGTATAGACTGCAGCACCTATTGCCATAAACCCGGGCAATACGGTGGGGCGAGGTTCCTGCAATCGTGATATTGCTTCAAAGATGAAAAAGCACGCAATGATAAGTATCACTATTCCGCCTACAAAACTTCCCATCGTCTCTATCTTTCCGTGCCCGTAAGTGTGTTCGCTGTCCGGTGGTTTTGTAGCCCATCTTGCGGTTAGGAGCAATATTGCAGTGACTACAGAGTCTAGGACCGCATGAATACTATCAGTAACTAGTGCAAGGCTGTTTGAAAAGATTCCAATGAAAAGTTCTACTGCAAAAGCAGAAAGTATTATCGCTAGAGAAATTTTTAATGCGTTTGTTTTGACATCATACAAGCTCAAGCCTTATCCAACCCCAGTACCTTCAGTACATTGTCAAAGTTTTCGCGTGTCTGGTCATGCTTGTATTTTTTCAGAGCTTCTATCATGCGTTTGGTACTTGGAATTTTTATAATTTTTTTAACAATATTTGAGAGACCAGAACCGATGAAGATGCTTTGGGCTGCAGAGGTCACGTTAGATGTTCTCCTATCCAGACTTGAACTCTCAAAGTCAATTATACATGGAGATTTTCCAACAATGACATGTTTGTGTATGTAGCTTAGCTCTCCATGATCAAGATGAATTCTATCTAAAGTATAACAATCCTCTAGAACCTTGCGAGCAACGGCTCGAAACTTGCCAGCTCTTCCTCTGCCCTTCAACTCCCTCACCCAATCAATTATCTTCTTTCCTTCCATGTATTCCATTACTATGAAATTTTTACTGCTCTTTACCGCTCTAGGTCCTACATTTACTTGGTTTGCAATCTTTAGAAGTTTTGCCTCACTTCTCATGTCTTCTCTGCTAGAGTCTATTCTTCTTATCTTCAATGCCATTAGTTTCTTGCCTTGTCTTGACAATACCACTACGCCAACATACCCCTTACCCAGCACAGGAATGTTGTTTAGGATGGTCGGCCCTTCAAACGTAACGTTTCGGATTCCCAGTTTTTTTAATTCCACAACTCGTCTTACAAGGTCTCTCTTTGTGGCCTTGGGATATCCTAGAATGTGAGAATACGGTTCCTGGCCTAGTTTACTTACTGGTACTGAAAATGAGTCCATCGGTAGAGGTAACCTCTGCTAGTGCCTTTTTAATGGATTTGCTTACAGGCTGGTTTCCGTGCAATACCGTAAAACCACGCTTGAAATCTGGAATTATGCCGCTTGGAACACCAGACTGCAAAATCTTTTGTTTTAAGAGATGTTCAAGGAGTTTTTTTGCATCGTAAAACTCGCGTTCTTGCATGGATAATACACGCCTATTCTCATCAACCCATGTCATAATATTTTTAGAGTTCTTTAAAATAAAACTCTCCGAGTCTACCTCTCTATAAACATCCGGACCATTCTTTATCATAAATTTTTCAATTTCTGGCAAGCGTAAAAGGAAGAGCATAGCGGCCTCTGATTCTTCGTCAGTCACTGCAGCCTTGCGTATGACTTCAAATCCTCCAAGCTCAAGCTGTCCTGCCAAAGAGGTGGTGGCCCTCTTGATCTGTCCCCAAATTATATCTGGGCTTCTCCACTTGTAACTAAATCTCACAATTAGAACATTTTTCAAATTTTTCTTGTTAGGCTTTTTATCTTTGCCAATAAAGAATGACAAATTTTGCTTTTTCAAAAATGCCCTTGCAGCAAGAATAAATTTTGCAACATTTTGTGCAGAAATTGCTGTACCAAGATTTCTGTTGCTGTCAATGGGGTCAATTAAGACAAGTGCCGTTTCAAATTTTTTACTTGGGCTCCCAATGACGCTTCCCTGAGTAAATTTAGATGTAGCTTCAAGAACACCAAGAAAACTGCCGTAATTATAAACAAGAACCTCTGCAACATACCCACCAAAGCCCTCTCTTGCAATCTCTGCACCATAAATTCCAACACCTTTGAAGAATTTCTTCAAAAGTCTTACCTCGTTTTTCTTTGCATCATCAAATGTTTCCAAAATGAATTTGGTATGAAATGAAGACCTATCTGCAGCGCTCTTCCACTGTCCATTCTCTACATTATAGCAGGGAACAACATTTACTTTCATTCCCTTTATTTCAGCTTCTACATACGGATGTTCTGAATATCTTACGCGTGGCTTGAATTTTTTCATTGATTTAAAGCCAATCTCTTTTCCAATCTCTTCGAAATTTTTCTCTGCAGTGTCATTTTTTATCTTGATAAATATATCAAAATCCATCTGGTTTCTCAGCCATGTCCCCTTTGCGTAAGAGCCCCCAAGCTCCACTGATACCACTTCGGTATGCTTGGAAGCTTCTTTGGTAACTTGCTCTAACAAAAAGTCTGCAATCTCCTTTGTTTTTTCCTCTTCCTTTCTTGTAGGAATTGAAAGCCTCTTTGCTTGCTCTAAAATACGACTCATCTTGCCTTTACCACCAGTAAGTCAGAATATATGGGCCCATTTGAAGTTAAGACGCTTTGTTTGAACTTGAGCTCAGCAAGTGTATCTGTTCCAAGATTTACATTGCTAAATTTTGCAATCTTGCCTGAAATGTCGTCTTCCTTTCTCTTTACCCTAAATATAGTAAGATGGGGCTTGAAGGGCTTGTCTTGCTTGAATCCAAGAGGAGCAAGCTTTTGTTCAACTTGGGCAGCAAGTTTTACCAGTTGTGTTGCGGCATTCTCATCAACACCTATCCAAATTATCCTTGGAAACTTGGAATTGGGAAATGCACCAAGATGCGTAAATTTGGCTGCTATTGGTTCAAAGACAGTGCTAGCAAGTTCCTTCCTTACATTTTCTGCCATTTGTTCCTCTATCTCGCCAAGAAAAAATAATGTAAAATGCATATTTTGTTTACTTACTGGGCTTGCCTTTATCTTTAGGTCCAACTGAAGTTTTGCAATCCTGTCCAACGTGTCTTTGTTTGATACTTCAACTGCAACAAATGTGCGCATCAAATGAATTCAGATCCAGGGAGTCTATAATGATTTCCGGTAGCTTGATAGACTGGTAAAATGAGTCTGAATATGATGAAACTTATCGTCTGTTTGACTGGTATGCCAGGGGCTGGCAAGACCACAATTGCTGAGACTCTCAGATCAAAGGGATTTGATAAAATAACTATGGGCGATGCTGTAAGGGAGGAAGCTGCAAGAAGAAAGATTGACCCTACCGGAGAAAATCTAGGAAACCTCATGCTTGAGCTTCGAGAAAAGAATGGCCCGGGGGCAGTAGCTGAGCTGATTAAAGATCAAATACAAAACTCAAAATCTGATGTGATTCTTATTGACGGTGTGAGGTCCATTGCAGAGGTTAATGTGCTAAAAAAAATTGGTACAGTAAAAATTCTTGCAATTCATGCTTCAGGAGATACTAGATTCAAGTTTTTGACAGGCCGCGGCAGGTCCGATGCGCCATCTAATAGAGATGATTTCTCAAAAAGAGATTCTAGGGAAATTGGTGTTGGAATGAGTGAATCAATTGCCCTTGCAGATGAAACTATCTCTAACAACAATTTGACAATAGAGCAACTTGTAGATAGTGCATATAATATCATTAAAGGTTGGATGCAGTGAATATACCAAACATTGCATGTAAGATAGAAGTATATGCTGCAGTCACTCCATCTGAGGACCCTGCAAAAATAAGGACTGCAGTATCAAATGTAATTCTAGACGCAAGTTATGAATACAAAGAAGGAAGCATAAAGGCCGTCTCAAGAGACTTGGGTTCACTCTCAAGGATACGTGAGACCATACGTAAGCGTAAAGTAAACAGAGTTTACAGAAGGCAGATGAGATTTCATACAGATGGTGACACCACCTGGTTTTATCTCAATAAGCAGGCTGCATTTGTGGATGTCATTGCTATTTGTGACGAAGCAGAAGAGTCTCCAATGGGTCCAATCAAAGTAATATTGCACTCAAAAAATTTAGAAAAGATAGCTGACTGGCTTGCTCCTGAATTCATAGAATAGTTACAAGAACCTCCACAAAACCTACCGTGACATAATTTTTGGTAAAAATTTCAAAAAGGATGTTTGATGGCGTGGCTCTGTATAGGCAAAAGCATTCTCTTGCCACTCGCGCACCTTTGTGCGCTCTACCATGTACTCTTTTTCGCAGAGCCACGCAAATTCAGTCGCCAGAATTTGCGTATAGTTTCATTGTTTATTGTACGTTTTCATAATATTTAACAATTAGTTATAATTATCATGCTTGAATCATGATTTTTCAAAAATATTTTGTTTATTAATGATGATTTAATGCAAACAAAATCTGATTTTTTGAAGGATTTTAGCAAATTACCGCTGAAATATGGCAAGAAGATTTGGCAAAGCCTTTGCAGCAGAAGATCGAATGGACAGATCCATGTCTGCTGACATCAAAGTCTCCTCTGGGTTTACTTCAACAAGAGTTGCTCCGTTTTGTTTTGCGTATACAGGTAATAGGTTAGCAGGAGATACAACAAGAGAGGTGCCAACAACTACCATTACATTACAAGAGCTTGCTTGCTGCATTGCAGCATGCCAAACATTTTGAGGTAATGGTTCTCCAAACCAAACTACATCAGGCCTCAACATTTTTCCACATTTGCAAATTGGCGGAAGGTCTGGAAAACTTGCCCTCACGGCATCCTTAAAATCACATTCAGTGCACTTGACGGTAATAATGCTTCCATGAAGTTCATAAACTTGGGTGCTTCCAGCTCTTTGATGTAAACCATCAATATTTTGTGTCAATACATGAACAGACTTGAATTTTTCAAGTTCTGCTATGGCAAGATGCCCAGCATTTGGTTTTGCAACCATAATGTTGCTCCTTCGTTCCTCATACCACTCCCATACAAGTTTAGGATTTTCATAAAATGCCTCTATTGTCGCAAGCTTCATAGCATCATATTTTCTCCACAAACCATCTTTTCCTCGAAATGTTGGTATTCCGCTTTCTTGTGATATGCCTGCTCCTGTAACAAACACAATTTTTTCTGCCTGATGTAACTTGTCTGCAATTATATCAAACATGTCACTTGATCTCTATTTCAAGGAGATCTTTTGCTGCAATTACAGAATTATGTATCGTCTTTGCCTCTGTTACCAGCTCATCTACATCTTCATATCTTGAAGAAAAGTGAGTCAAAATTAGATTTGATACTTGGGCTTTTTTGGCAAGCTTGGCTGCCTCTTTTGCAGTAGAGTGATAGTTTTCAACTGCTTTATCTCGTAAAGAATCAGAGTACGTTGAATCAAAAGTGATATAGTCGCATCCTTGGAAAAACTCTTCAAGTTTTTTTGTAGGTCTTGTATCTCCCGATATTCCTATTTTTCTTCCTTTCCTTTTTTCTCCCATTACATCAGATGGGTTTATGGTCTTGCCCTCCACTTCTATCTTATTTCCATCCTGAAGTTCTCTCCATAACTTGCCCTCCGGAATTCCTAGTTTCTTTGCTTTTTCGGGGTAGAACTTGCCAGGCCTATCAGTTTCAGAAAAGAGGTATGAATAGGCAGGGATGGAGTGTTCTGCTTCACATGTATGAATTGCATAGAATTGGTCTTCAAAGACTACTCCTTCTTTTATTCTCATAATTCTGACAGGAAATGTGAGACCAAAGTTTAGTATCTTCAAGTTACTTGCAAGAAATTCCTCAATCCCTGCTGGACCAAATATGTCTATTGATTCTGTTCTGTTCTGAAGCGACATTGTCTGCAACAAGCCAAGTATTCCAACACAATGATCTCCATGCAAATGGGTAACAAAGATCTTCATCTTTTTGTTCCATCCAATCTTTGCCTTCTGGAATGCTATCTGTGCTCCTTCGCCTGCATCAAACATCAATATCTCTCTGTCCAGAACTAGGCAAATGCAAGTCATTCCACGTTCTGCTGTTGGTTGAGCAGCAGACGTTCCCAAAAATACCAGCCTCATCTTATAGCAATCACTCTTGTGAGACTCTTATGTCTGTAGATCTCGTATTTTTTTGCTTTGTCAAGGTCATCAATATCCATCCCTTTCTTGTATACCATAACCAAGCTCATCTCACTTGGAACTATTGATACAAAGTCCTGGATTATCTTTTTTGGCGTTGTCGATGATCTGGATGCGGTCCCGTAAGGAAGATCAGTAACTACTGCATCAACCTCATCTTTGATCTTTGATATGTAATCATATGTAGAGTTAATTACTCTAGGTCTGTAGCCGTTTGCCTCTAGGTTTTTTCTTGTAATATCACACATCTTGGAATCAAAATCAATCCCAGTCGAGCATATGCCCATGGATTCTGCCTCAAGTAGAATGGTACCAGTTCCACAGAAGGGATCGCATATGGCATTGCCTTCTTTTAATAATGATAAATTAATCATGCATCTGCCAATCTTCCAATCAAGCTCAGTTGGGTACTTGATTGGTTTTGTAGGTCTTTCATATTCAAGCAGATCTGCATAGCCTAGATAGCTCTTGCTATCCGTAATAATGAGATATACTGTTAGAGAAGGGTTTGAAAGCAATACTTTCGAACCAGTCTTTTTCTTGACAAGTGTTCCAATTTCCCTCTCAATTTGCAAGGCATCAATTTTTTTGGAAGAGAGATTGACAACCCTACAGGCAAATGTATCAGATTTGGGAAACTCAAGTTCTGAAATATCATCAAGGACTCCAAGCAGATTTCCTGCAAATTTAACAAAGGTTGCACGCTTGGCTATTTTTTTCCACGGGATTGAGGATGTTATGATCACAAGCCTAGAATTTACCAAATGTTTTGACTTGACGTCATAGCTCTTTGATATGGAGAGCAGCTCATCTCTTGCAAGTTCTTGGTGATCTCCAGATAGTACAAAAAAACTTTGCATCATTTAGACTATTGCTCTTACAATTGCAGAAGAGACATCGACCATTCCTAACTTGCTTGGTATGGTATTTGTGCCAACTATTTTTGTAACGCCAGCTTTTCTTATGCGTTTCTCTGCATCTCCAATAAGAAGGGCATGGGTGCAGGTTGCGTATATCTTTCCACATCTCTGTCTCTTCAGATGCTCTGCAGCTTTTACAATACTGCCCCCAGTGCTTATCATGTCATCAACTAGAATCAGGTCCCTGTTTCTTACCTCCTGATGTTTGCTTGATTTTATCTCCACCTCACCGCTCTTTCTATCCCTGTGCTTTTCTAGCGCGATATAGCTAGTTCCTAACAAGTTTGCAAAGTTTCTTGCCCTCTCAACTCCTCCCATGTCGGGAGAGACCACAAGGGGATTTTTGAGGTGCAAGTTCTTGAAATATCTCACAAGTTCTCCTATTGCGGTGACATTTCTTGCTGGAATCTCAAAGTGTTTCAACGCCATCATACTGTGAATATCTACAACAACAATTCTTGTAGCACCTGCTGCCTTGATCAACTTTGCTACAAGAGACATTGTTACAACTTCTCTTGGAAGAAATTCTCTATCCTGCCTTGCGTATCCCAAGTATGGTATTACAGCGTAAACTTGGGAGGAATACTTTCTTGCCTGTGAAATTAGGGCAAGTGCACGAACTAGATTAGAATCTATGGGCGGATACACAGAGTGCACCACAATTATTTTTCCTGTAATCTTTGCCTTGAGTGTGATCTTGCTTTCACCATCAGGAAAAATTTTGAGCTCGCATCCAACATACCTTGATCTTAATTTGGATGCTATCTTTCTTGCAAGTTGTTCAGATGATGGTCCACCAATGACTGTAAAGCTAGCCAACAGACTCATCGGGCAATGGGCTATTCTTAAGTTTTCAGGAATTACAATTGATAATATCAAGTATGTTTAAAGTAGCCAATTACAAATCAATGTAGAATGGAAAACCGAATTGTCTCTTTTCTTCCAAGTGCAACTGAGATTCTGTATGAACTTGGAGTAGGAGACAAAGTGTTGGCAGTTACACACGAATGCAATTACCCCTCAGAGGCAAAGAGCAAACCAAAGGTCATTCACGCTGTCTTTGATCCTGCAAAGATGACAAGCCAAGAAATAGACACAAAGGTGGTAGAACTAATGAAGACGGGCAAGGACATTTACGTACTTGATGAGCAGGTCCTCAAGAATGCAAACCCAAGTCTTATAGTAGCTCAAGGAATTTGCGAGGTTTGTTCACCTTTTACAAAGGAGATCAACAAAGCAATCACATTACTTGGGGGCAAACCAGAGGTCTTGGTTTTGGACCCAAAGAACCTTGATGACATACTTGATAACATATCTGAGATTGGAAAAAAGGTTGAAAAAGTACGTGAGGCACAAGCCTTTGTTTCTAATTTGAGGTCCAGAGTCAAATCCATTCAGCACATTCCAAAGGGTGCTAGGCCCAAGGTTCTCTGCCTTGAGTGGCTTGATCCTTTGTTTACTGCAGGCCACTGGGTTCCACAAATGGTCGAGATTGCAGGAGGAATCAATGGAATAAGTACCACGGGAGAAAGATCGCGAAGAATGGAACTTAATGAAATAGTAAAGTTTGACCCAGACATAATTGTGCTTATGCCTTGTGGTTTTGATATAAAACGAACCATGCAAGAATATGAGAGAATTGCCGACAAGGAAGAATGGAAATCACTAAGAGCTGTAAAGCAAGGTCAAGTTTATGCAGTAAATGCAAATGAGTACTTTAGCAAACCAGGGCCAAGAACCATAACCGGACTTGAATTATTGGCAAAGATAATCAATCCAGACACATTCCGAGATTTGCAAGTTCCAAAAAATTCTATCCTAAAGATAGAAAGTGATGTCTAAAAAAATCTCTAAAATTCTTCTGACTTGTATATAGAAGATTCTCGCTGATAACTCCTTCCCAAGTCTTATTAATTATGAAGCAAAATTTTTTAATAGAATTGAGAAGACTCACCATTTTTGCATTGATGGGGTTGATGGTTATATCACTTCTCAATTCTGTGTATGCAACATCAGATCTTAGTACCTTGGGAAGCCCAGAAATTTCCATATCGCCAACATCTGGTCCGCCGGGAACTCGGATCACTATAACAGTTTCAAACATTCCGGACATATCAAAAGAGTCCTATCCGTATCCTGATCTTTACATTTATCTGCCATTTTCACAGTCATTTGGAGTGACTCCACAAAGCCAGTGTGGAGGGGAAGACTGTTTTCCAATTTACACTCATGATGAGGCAGTAAATCACGACTTTGCAGACAGAACAGTTACATTTTCGCTGTTTAGTACAACAAATCCCAATCCCATTTACCTTAATGGTTTTGAAAATTCTATGTGTGATGTTCTAGTAAACGGCAAAACAGTGGAAAGATATTCTGCCTTGTGTAACACAAAAGACCAACCTGCTGGCACATACGACATCAAATTTGGTTGGGTCGAAGAAAATGCACCACAAATAAACTACATTGTAAAAACAGTACAATTTACGGTCATACCAGGTTCGCCAGCTGCTGCACCGCAAGAAGCCGACAACGGTAATTCCATAATACAAGCATATCAAAATGGACAGATCAGCGAATCTGTTTTTTACAGCAAGCTATCTGCACTTGGATGGGATTCAGAGGAGATAAGACAGGCATTGGCAACTATTGGCAAGCTGCCACACCAGATGGGTGCTCCAGTACCAGATGAGATGCAACAAATCCAAGGAGTACAAAAGGCATCTCAACAGTTCAATTCACCACCATCTCAGAAACCAATACAAACAGTACAACAACAGCCTTTGCAACAAACAGCGCCAGTTACAACTGAACAAACTGCAGACTCTCTTGCGCCATATAAGGTAGATTCATCACCACAACAGACCCTAATTACCCCTCAAGTTCAAGCTGAAACAAATCCAAATCCACAAAATAACATATGGACCATAATCACAATTGTTGCCTCTATTGGTGCTGCTTCTGCAATAGGCGGGAGCGTTTTTTTTGTAAGGCATACACGAAAAGTTACAAATTAGGTGGATTCCAAACTAAGTCTATTGGACCTAGTTTTTTCTGATATTCACGCAGACATTGATGCCCTAGACACAATTCTTAGCATGGTGTCCGGTCAGGAATTCAAAAAGAGATACGGTGAGTTCTCCCGAATACTAAATCTGGGCGATGTTTTAGAAAGAGGAGTCCACCCAAAGGAAGTGCTCTCAAGACTAAAATCGCTTCAAGAAACCCATCCACTTTATTCTGTCATGGGCAACCATGATGAGGGTTTTCTCTATAACCGTCTGGTTAGTGCAAGTTCAATTGAATCCATAGATGCTCATGCAAAACTTACTCGAGACGACACCTCTTTTTTCAAGGAAAATTCTGATGGCACTTTTGGCGACCAAGAGTTTATCGATAAAAAGTATGGCCTCTTTTGTGTACATGGAGGACCACTTGATCCAAAGAAAATAACACCGCAGAACGCACAAAATGAGGCGTGGCTATACCAAAGATCCTGGCAGAGACTAACAGAAGAGGACTTTGAGTTCTTTACATATGCAGGTTACCACTACAAACCATCTTCTGCCTTTGACGAGGCATCAAGACACGTGAAAAATCATATCATCTTGTGCGGCCACCAACATCAAGAATCGGTAATAATGCAAGATGGTGGAATCCACTACCTCTATCCTACTCTCAAACCTACAAGGGAAAAAATTTCTGGCAAGATTCTCGAGAAAAGGGAGATTGAAGTAGACTCCTCAAACAACTATCTTATTAGATTAGGGATAGGTGGCCCAGAGGGTCACTATGTGAAAAATTCTGAGGTTCCACATTTTGCCATTATACAACATGAGCCAAGAAAAGTAATCTTATTTGCCATACACCCATAATACCAAGGGAAACCCATGAGCGCAACAGAAACCCTACGCAACGATCACAAACAAATGCGTCGTTTTGAGAAAATAGTTGTACAATGCTATACAAAACTCTACTCTGGTCATGATATTCCCTTCCAAGACCTGGAGCAAATGGTGCAGATAATGTTCGAGTTTCTTGATGCAATTCATTATTCAAGGGAAGAGGATGCGTACTTTGCCTGTGTTGGAAGCTATGGTTCCCTAAGAGAAGAAATTAGGGCATTTATGATAGAACACGAGTTTAGCCGTCGCATAGCTGGTAATGTTTCAAAATATTTACAAAAATGGAAGCAAGGCGAAAATGCCAGAGAACCAGTTGCACGATTTCTCAAGACTTACGCAATTTATCTAAACGATCACATGACAAAGGAGGATGAATTCTTTAACATCGCAGAAAAGCAAGTGTTATCACCCGAAGAAGAAAAAATGATGTATGAGGAATTTCGTGCAGTCAACGCAATCGTTACAAAGCTTGACGAACTAATCAAATCAATAGATTATTTGGAACAGACTGACTGGATGAAAAATTAACTTTCTTCAAAGACAGACTTTACCTTTGGATAAAACGTGATTTCGTCGTGCTCAAGTTTGTATTTTTGTTGCATAACTTGGATACGAATCCACAATTATTATATATCATCAATTTAGTATGCATACTGTACATACTATGAACACAATTGTGAACCTTCGAGTACACATTGCTCCAGTGGGTTTTGAGATTGACAGAATTGCCATACCTGCAAAGCAAATGAAAGCAGATAGGGTATGGCTCTTGATGCACGGCGAGCCCACAAAAGACAGGGCACAGGGATACATGGAGAAGATCAAAACACAGCTAAAAAAGGAGAAGATCGAGGTTTATGCAGAATATTCAGACAGATTTGATCTCTTCAAGATTCTCAAATCCGTACGGGAAATAGTGGAAAAAGAAGAAGGCAACAATATCTTTGTTAACTGCTCTTCTGGTTCAAAAATTCAAGCAATTGCATGTATGATGGCGTGCATGATGTTTCAAGGAAAAACAAAACTTACCCCATACTATGCCGAACCTGAAAACTATTCTAGTGTTAAGGGTGAGCAACTCTCTTCAGGAGTAAAGACAGTAGTGAAACTTCCTGCATATGAGATTCACATACCAAAACCAGCCTTGGTTCAGGCATTGAAAATAATAAAACAGTATGGTGGTAAGATAACAAAAAAAGAAATGGCAAGACTTGCTGAAGAAAAAAAATTGATTGTAATTAACGCAAAGGAAGAAAATTTTCAGCAGGCAAGATTTGCAAGCCTTGACAAGAACATAATTCAACCGCTTTTAAATGAATGGAGATTCATTGATGTTGAAAGGATAGGCAGGACTCGTTGGATAAAGATCACGCCAGAAGGAAGTGGTGCAGTGGAATTTCTTAGCTAGAGCCTCTGGTGGCAAGTTCCGGTTTTAATGTCCAGACAACTCCCATAGCAATGAATGGAACAGAAACCAGTGCAGCTATTTCCAAGTATACCCTATATTGCTCTGGATGTGATGGATCAGGATTTGACCACAGAAACGGCACCGGTAAGGCTGCCGCGAACCAGACTATGGCCAACATAATGATTATCTTGAGGTTTTTCTTCCTCTTGGTTTCCACGTCATGGTGTGCGTAAAGGTTCTATTAATTTGATATGGCTGATTTACTTTACTGCTACGCCGCCATCTACAGATAAAATAGCACCTGTAATCCATGATGAATCCTCTGATGCAAGGTACAAAACTGCATTTGCAACATCTTCTGGGATGCCAATTCTTCCTATGGGATGCTCCGCCACAGCCATTGCCCTGTCTGCTTCTGTGCGAAGGTATGGCTCTGTCATGTCTGTCGCAACAATACCCGGGCAGACACAGTTTACGCGGATCTTGTATTTGGCATACCCTATTGCCAATGTCTTTGTTAGATGTATGAGGGCGGCCTTTGTAACGGAATATGAATCGGCCTCAAAATTTTCAAATGATTTGAGTCCAGCATCAGATGAGATGTTTATAATGCATCCACCATCTTTCATCATGTGTGGAATCACCGCCTTTGTAAAACGAAATTGTCCTGTTAAATTTACATCAATGACTTCGTTCCATTTTTCCTCTGAAGTTTCGTGTAACGGCATTACTTCTGGAAATATGCCTGCATTGTTTACTAGTATGTCTATCTTGTGAAATTCACTCAAAGTTTTTTTTACAACATTTACAACATCTTGTTCTTTTCTAATATCTCCTGAAAAACCAATCACTCCCAATTCTTTAGCGACAGATTGCAGTCGAGTGTTATCCTTTGCTGTAACCACCACCTTTGCTCCTTCTCTTGCAAGAATCTTAGCTGCAGCTTTTCCTATTCCTCTACTACCACCTGTCACTATAGCTACTTTTCCAGAAAGTTTCATTTGTTTAGAATTTTATTTGGAATGTTATATTTCTATTTAGAACCTCTTGAAATTATGGAAATGTCATTTCAAATTCAGTCACAATTTATCTTTAGAAAATGGAGGTACAAATTATGAACAATACACTGGCCACGATTTGTTTAACGATTATCGTACTGACTGGATTGCTTTGATAAGGATCAATTGTTATAGGTACTAACTTGCTTGTTCAATTGCAACAAAATTTTAAACACAAAATTTTGGATTCAAAGATCATGTCACAATTTTGTAAATACTGTAATGCTGGTTTGTATTATTACACAGTGAGTAAAATTAACCTTTAAAAATTTCATCTTTATACAATAATTAATGAAATTTTCCACATAAAGTCATAAATACTTTAATCTTCTATATTAATTGATGCAGAATGATGTAAAATCTACTGCTAGGTGAGCGTGGCTTCGCAGATATTGTATGAATCCCTCTCTGGGATCTTAAGAGGCAATCTCTGAACGTCTGCGATTTAGGGCCACGCCCGTTTTGTTTTTCCAACGATTCCAATGTATATTTTCAAAAAACAATTTTTTGCTAAATTATTTTTTATTCTATCAGAACAATCAATTGGAGCAAAAGTGATTTTAAAAAATTTAGAGTTTTAGAGATTCTTTTAATCCCTTGTATCTGTTTCTAATGGTTACTTCAGTTACTCCAGCAGCTTGTGCAACATCCTTTTGTGTTTTGTTCTCTCCATTCATGACACAGGAAAGATACAAAGCAGCGGCTGCAAGTCCCATAGGATCTTTGCCAGCGGAAATTTCGATCTCTGCAGCATCTTTTAGAATCTGCAAGGCTTTTCGTTTTGTTTTTTCACTTAGCCCAGCTTTGCTTGCAATTCTTGCGACACATTTTATCGGATCTACAACTGGCATTTTGAGATCAAGTTCTCTTAGCAAAAGTCTGTAGCATCGAGCAACGTCTTTTCTCTTGATGTTGATTCCGCTTGCTACATCGGTTAGAGTTCTTGGAGTCTCAGTATCTCTGCATGCGGCATAAAGCGCAGCAGCTACTAGTCCAGGAATAGATCTTCCTCTAACAAGACCTTTATCAAGTGCTTTTCTGTAGATGTATGCTGTCTTTTCTATTACTGCATCAGATAATGCAAGTTTGTCCTTTAGTCTATCAAGCTCACTGAAAGCTTGTCTAAAGTTTCTGTCTACTGGCTCATGGACCTGACTTCTACTATCCCAAGTTCTAAGTCGTTCAATCGTGCTTTTCATTGATGCAGAGAGTGGTTTTCCTGATGCATCTTTGTCTGCAGGACCTATGATAGTTGCCAGTCCCATATCATGCATGGCTAGTGAAGTTGGAGTTCCTGTTCTACTTCTGTCCTCATGTTCTTCTTTGGAAAATGATCTCCATTCTGGTCCAGATTCTTCGACGCGTTCTGTCATTACAAATCCGCATCCACCACAAAACATTTCACCTGTGGTGCTGTCTGTAACCATGGGACCTTTTCCACAACGAGGACAACGTCCACCGGAGCCGAAAGATTCGCGAGTCATGTAATATCTTATAAGAATTTCGGTTTACATAGATAAAAAGGTTTAACTATAAGTGAAATTGTAAGATTTTGATGAAACCACTTGATAATTTATAGATATTATATAATATTAGGATACAGATGAAATATATCGAACCAAGTGTTCTAATCGAAAGGAAAGGCATAATTCTAAACTAAATGATTTTCAAATTTTTTTGAAGAGATGATTTTTGAAAAGGTCAGTTTTTGAGAGTAATTTCTCTTGACCTTTTTACATTTCTTAAAAATTAGTTTTGTCTCACCTATTTTCAGAAACAGAAAAAAATTTTAAAAATTTGATAACATTTTGTTGTCAAATCGATCCAACCAAAACCTTAAATACGTTAGTTTTGGATGACAGGCAATAAATAAAATGGAAAAATGTCCACTTTGCTGTGAATTGCAACCGTCAACCGGTGCGCTTGCAATCCACATAAAGAAAATCCATCCGCAGAGAACTATTGCAATGCAAGTAATGCAGTAAGCATCTGCAGCGGGGATTGAAACGTAGGATCTATCCAAAATAGATTATCCGAAAAATTTTGATTTTTTAGTCACAATCTAGCAATGTCTATCTACTGGCGGGTTTTGTTAGCTAAATTTAGTATACTGTGAACCACATTTTACACCTGAAATTAATAACAGATTTTTTTAGTCGTACACATGACAACATTTGCTAATAACTGGCAAAAGCCACAAACACCAAGCGTTGGTGAACGAATTAACGATGCAATAAGACCAAAAGGTCCTCTGAAGCCAAGAATGGAACAAGCCGTAAAGAGACTTCAGGCCCAAATTGGAAAACTTGACGGAATGATTACAAAGTTAAAACAAAGAGATGAAAAATTATTCAAAAGAATTGTTGTAGCTACTCAACAACATGACCTTACTGCTAGTAGAGTTTTATCAAAAGAGTTAGCCGAGGTTAGGAAAGTTACCAAACTTCTCGGAAATGCTAGAATAGCACTAGAACAAATAGAGCTCAGACTCAGCACATTCCACGACCTAGGAGACACGGTGGTTACAATCATGCCAACAATTGGCTTGATGAAAAACCTCCGATCATCACTGATCCAGTTTATGCCAGAGGCAGATCGTGAACTATCTGGAATGACTGAGATGCTCAGTGGATTGATGACAGATACATTCCACGGTGGCGACTTTGGAATTGATTCTGGTGTGACAGACGAAGAGTCAGAGAAGATCATCCAAGAGGCTGCAGCGGTAGCAGAGGCAGCGGTCAACGACAAACTGCCCTCCATGCCTGCCAGTAGTGAATCAGCTTCTGCTCGCTACGTCTAGAGAACCTTGTGGGATAGTCTGTAGTTAAAATATACTACAAACAAGGCCAGGGAAATAGCAAGAGCCACTGCAGAGGAAATGAATTGTGTAGAGTAACCAAATGCCTTTGTCAGTTCACCCGTAATAAGAGCTCCTGTAAAAACACCTATCCCTGTAACAGCACTATTCACTCCAAGGTATTTTCCTTCAAAACCCTGTGGTATGCTTTTGAAAAATATTACAGAGCTTGAAGTACTAAAAATAGAAAATCCGATAACTAGAAAGCAAGACGAAATAACTGCCAATATAGAACCCAAACTTCCAATAAAAATTGTAATTGTTACAGCTGGAATCAGAACGGCCAAAATCCGTGGTATGAATGCCATCAACGTAGCTCGTTCCTCTCCCGCTTTGGAAATTATTTTCGGGGCTACAAAAAAGATGAGTAGCATGGCAACCATTTGGGCCATATAATTTAGAAAAACTCCAGAGTTTGAAAAGTGATGTCTTACAAGAAAAGGGCTCCATGCTGTAGAGTACATGTTACTTCCAAGATTAAAACAGAATATTGCAAGAGAAAAAATTCCAATCTCGTTGCTTATCTTTCCTTTGAATACCGTGATTATGTGCTTGAAATCATGAAGTTCGGGAATTCTTGGAAAGACAAAATGATGATGACTTATTGTATAGTGTAAACCATGCAAGGAATGTGCTACACTGCTTCGTTCTAGATGAAACCCAGTATCTTTGACAGCCATACTGAGGATCATGGCTATTCCACTTGAGGCTGCACAAATCAAGAAATACGGCCTTAGATCAAAATATAGGCTGTCAACGGTACCAATAGCCATTGCGATCAACATACCAAGAGTGCTAATTATTGAGGTCCTTGCAAAAAGCCAGCTCCAGAGATTCTTTTGTACTGATTCCATTACAAGGAGCTGGGTTACGGGATTTCTACCGACAATAAAAAATCCAAGTATTGGCGAGATGCAATAGAGCATAATGATCGATGTGGTAAGGTACATCCCAAGGCTACAGAGGAGAACAGCCAAGAATGATATCAAAAGTATGATTCTTCTAGCATGAAACCTGTCAATTATTTTACCCCAGAATATGGAACCGATGGCAACTGAGGCGTTTTGAAGGGCTGAAATTATTGCAACTTCTCCTATACCACCACCAAGAGATAGTACATACAAGGGAACTACAATACTCAGACCTTGGTTTGTAATCTGGCCTGGAAGTATGTACCATATCCATTTATGCGATTGTAGAGACTGCACTCTTCGAGACAGTTATGGACATGCCATTATTGTATAATCGATTTGAATAATTTACATAGTTTAGTCTATTTTGTAGCAATTGGGAAAAATTCTATCATGCAGACGTGTGTGATTCACACGCCACGTGAGATTGCGTCGCAAAGGCATGATGACCATTGTCACCATCTCCCTGGGATTTCTCCTGCCGGCGCTTTTACGGAAGGGATTTGGGCCCTGACCGTTTCACATGTTTGCTGCATGATCTCTGTCTTGGGAGGATATTCCTTTGACAGGGACAATTAATACGTGTGCAAATTATTTAAGTATT